>CANHGC010000141.1 GCA_947460045.1 Bacteroidota bacterium
ACCTCACCGATCTACGAAGCGGCTTGGGCTTGCCGCTCATCGCCAATGAAACGACCATTTATCTGCCAAACGAACTGCTGAATTTCCTCGACAACCAACTCGCCAACAGCGACAAGGTCCTGCTCGAATCCACTGACAGTGAATCTTTGGTACTCGTGGAATCCATGATTGAAGGCAAAGAATTTAGCTGTATCGTTGTTGCCGATGCCCAAGGAATTCCCTTTGCACTGCCCCCCACAGAAATCCGGAAATCCGGTGATTTATTCGATTATCGAAGCAAATATTTACCCGGTTTATCGAACAAAGTCACACCCATCGAAGTACAAGAGGAAATACTCAACAATATCCGCTTCGCTTGTTGCCAACTATACAACCATTTCGGTTTTGAAGTGTATGCGAGAATCGATGGATTTGTAGACCAAGATGGGGAAATCTTCCTGAACGACCCCAACACCACTTCTGGAATGATGCCATCGTCTTTCTTTTTTCATCAGGCGGCAGAAGTAGGACTCAATCCAAGCGCCTTTCTCACATTGATTTATTTCAACTCATTGAGAGCGCGCATCCAAAGTCATCCAAAAGGAAGTCATTTCCATGATTTACTTCTACGCAGCGAACTTCTAAAACAGAATGTTAGCGGAAGCGCTGCGAGTAAAAAAAGCATCGCAGTGATTATGGGTGGATATAGTTTCGAACGCCACATCAGCATGGAAAGTGGTCGAAATATTTATGAAAAACTCAGCAGCAGTCCGGATTTTGAACCCATTCCCATTTTCTTGGCGGGCAATAGCCAATCTTATCGATTGTTCCGCTTGCCGTTGAACATGATGCTCAAAGACAATGCCGATGACATCCGAGATAAAATCTTGAATTACCAAGAAAACAAGGCTCTAAATACCATCCAAACAGAAAGTGATGCGATTACCAAAGACTACCTGAGAAATCGTCCAGTTTTCAAACCCGAAGAAATCTCACTAGAATCATTGAGTCATATTTGTGAAGGAGTATTCATTGCGCTGCACGGCAGACCCGGCGAAGATGGCACCATACAAGAAGACCTCGCCAAATGGGGCCTTTACCACAATGGAAGTCTGAGTCACTCTGCATCCATCACCATCAATAAATTTGAAACGAACCGAATATTACGTGAAAAAGGATTCTTGGTAGCCAACCATACCATCGTAATGAAATCGGATTGGCAAACCAAAGGACTACATTTAAGCCAAGAGATTTGCAAAGAATTTGGCCTTCCTTTAATTGCAAAACCTGCCGACGACGGCTGTAGTGCTGCGGTGCGAAAAATCAAGTCCCCAGAAGAACTCAATGATTATTTATCCGCCATCTTCCGCGATACGATTCACCCGAGTCCAGAAGTTTGTTCAGCATTAAACATCAGAATTACAGATGAAATGCCCCAGAAAAACGAGATTCTCATCGAACAATTTATCGACCGAGAAGGTGCGGTACGATTCCTTGAAGTCACTGGTGGTATGCTCACCCATTTCAACGAAAACGGACAAATCCAATACGAAGTTTTTGAACCCTCAGAATCCTTGGCTGAAAGTGAAATCTTGAGCTTGGAAGAGAAATTCTTGGCTGGCCAAGGTCAAAACCTCACTCCATCGAGATTTTCCGCGGATCCAATTGAGCAGAATAGAATCAGTTTGGCCGTTCGCAACACCCTTGAATCTGTTGCCAAAGCGTTAGACGTAACAGGATATTGCAGAATTGATGCATTTGTGAGAATTTTCGAAAATGGCCAAGTTGAAACGGTCATTATTGAAGTGAACTCATTACCAGGAATGACCCCCGCAACATGCATTTACCACCAAGCCTCCATCAACGGATATAAACCCTTTGAATTCATCCGAGAAATATTGAAATTTGGAGAAAACAGAATATCGTGAAAAACTGGTTATACAACATTGGATTTGGTGGATTATTCGTGGCCATCGTCATTACACTCTCGTATTTTGGCTTAGACTATTATACCCGCCATGGTGATTCCATCATTGTCCCTAGCGTTCTAAAGATGAAACCATTTGAAGCGGAAGAAAAACTATCCGCACTTGGCCTTCGGATGAAAATCAACGACACCGTTTACATCGACAACATGAAACCCGGCGTCATTGTTGAACAAACACCCACCGCTGAGGAGGATGTAAAAACAAACCGAATTATCTATGTAATCGTAAATGCCACATCACGCCCACGCGTTGGCATGCCCAAACTCACCGATTGCAGTTTAAATTTGGCAAAAGCCCTAATCAAGAATGCCGGGTTGGTTTTGGGGAATGTATCGCGCGAGTATGCTGAATATGGCAACAACTTGGTTACATCTCAGCGCGTTGGCGGTCGCAGTATCGAAGCTGGAGAAAAAGTGCTCAAGGGAACAGTTGTAGACATCACCGTGACAGACAGTGAAATGTCGCCAAACTCAGACTCCACTGCCAACACTACAGAGCCCACGGATACCGAAGAATAATGTCAATTGTTTTGTCAATTACAAAACGTTGTACATTTTTAAAATATTTCAACCCTTTTTTCGTTAAATTAGCACGTGAAAATTTATCGTTAAAGATTTTCATTGATTCAAACAAACTTAAAAATGCGCTTCAAACGCCTCGTAATCGCCCTGTTGTTGTCCTTTGCATGCTATGCACAAGCGCAACAATTCGTAAGATTACAGCCGATACAGCACCGGGCAATAGACGAGGTTCCTGCATCGTTTGAAAGCTTAATATCATGGGGTATTTCAGACACGCTTACACTCCCTTTCTTTGAAGATTTTGCTCACATTGCTGGCTATCCCAAAAGTACCCGTTGGGTAGATAATTTGGTATGGATCAACAATTCATTCCCAAAAAAAGCGCCCAATTTTGGTGTTGCAACATTCGACCATCTCAACGCCTTCGGAAACCCCTACCATACCCTGGATAAAAGAGAAATGGTTTTTGCGGATAGTTTAACTTCCCAGCCAATCAATTTACAATTCAAAAGAGTAGGCAATCAAACCATCAATTACAAACCCACAGATTCAATTTTTATAAGCTTTTTTGTACAACGTCAAGGCATTGGCGATGCACCCGAGGCAGAAGACAGTCTGTTGCTTTATTTCAAGAACATCAAAAACGAATGGGTAAAAACATGGGGAATTGCTGGCGGGTTTGTGGGTGAATTCAAAGAATATTTCGTACCAGTTTCAAGTTATGATTTTTTAATTCCCAATTTTCAATTTCGTTTCGTGAATTACACCAAAGCCACAGGCAATTTAAACCATTGGCATTTGGACTACATCCGCATAGAAAAAAATAGACGATCCAACGAGAAAACCATCCAAGATGTTGGCATTGGAAACGTAAGTAATGGGTTGTTCATGGACTATTCCAACGTGCCATTTTCTCATTACAAACACAACAATACCATTAGAGGCGTAGGTCCTGCGCTGATTGCACGAAATTTGAACGCCACTGCAGTACAAACCCGCTTCCAACTCAGTATTTTCAACCAATACAACAAAGAGGTTTACAAAAAGCCATTTTCTGCGAGCACCAGAAATCTCAATGCTTTTGGAGATACCACAGAGCGTTATGAATCTTTGTTGTTTGATTCGCTGTCGTCAGCCACACCAAAATTAAAATACGTTTATAGCGTTAATCCGCAAAGCAACGACATTACTCCGGATGCTTACAACTCAGAAACCTACAACAACACCGTCATTCAAACGCACCAAATGATGCCTTGGTATGCTTATGACGATGGAAGTGCTGAAGGGGGTTTTGGTTTAGATTATGCATACTTAGGCAACCTGAAAGGACAATTCGCCATGGAATTCAATGTGATCAAATCCGATTCTTTGCGGGGTTTGGCCATCTATTTCAACCAAAGTTTAACAGATGTGAGCGCAAGAAGCTTTAAACTGCGCATTTGGAAAGAAATCAGCCCCACAGGAAGACCAGACAACCAAGACAAATTATTGTATGAAGTCCCAATGGCGAGACCCATTTACTCGGATTCAATCAATGGATTTTCATACATTTTCTTCGATTCCGTTTTATTCCTCAACGCAGGTAAATACTACGTGGGTTGGATACAGCAAATGCCCTATGTCCTAAACATCGGTTACGACAACAACTACAGATTTCAAGGAAAAGAGCAATCAAATCCCCACCTTTACAGCAATTTGCTCGGTAGTTGGGAATATGCCGGCAGCGATGCGAAAGGAACACCCATGATTAGAATGCTTTTTGGTGAAAGAAAAGAATATGCATTCAATACCACACCATTGCCTAAACCCCAATTGAGTATTTACCCCAATCCGTGTAAAGATTTCATTCACCTCAATGGCAATTTTACCGAAGAATCAAAAATTGAAATTTGGGATATCTCAGGCAAACTGCACATACACTGTCAATACTTGAATCGTATATTTGTGGGAGATTTGAAGCCAGGGCACTATCTCATTAGATGCATTGGCAAGAACAATCAAATCTCATATTCCCACTTTATCAAGTCATGAGTCAAGATATCTCCGTAATCGAATTGCAAAAACGCCTCAGCGCCGGCGAAAAAATCAACCTGTACGATGTTCGTGAACAACACGAATACGACGAGTTCAACCTCGGTGGAATCCTCATCCCTTTGGGAGAGTTACCAGGCCGATTGGAGGACTTGGAAGATTTAAAAGACCAAGAAATCATCGTTCATTGCAGAAGTGGTGCTCGCAGTGGCACCGCCAAAATGTTCATGACACAAAATGGCTTTACTCAAGTGCGCAATTTGATCGGCGGGGTTTTGGATTGGCAAGCCCAGTTTGGATCCTAAGCTCATCCCAAGTTGAAATCTCGGCAGCTGATCATTTCCCTGGCCTTCATCGGCATTTCTGCTGTTGCCCTATCGCTGTGGTTCACTCAGAACCCTAAACCCACCGAGCCCGCCTTCAGAAACTTGGGTGATTCCGCCACTTACGTAGGCATTCAAGCTTGTAAAGGTTGTCACTCCGACAAACATGCCACCTTCCTCGAAACAGGCATGGGCATGAGCTTTCACAAAGCAGAAAAGCAATATTCGAAAGCCAATTTTGTGGGCATCAAGCC
>CANHGC010000142.1 GCA_947460045.1 Bacteroidota bacterium
AAATGAAGAAGCCGCTTTGCCCGCTGCCATCGGATTCCCTTTTAATTGAATGGAAAAATCCTGCAAATTATTAATAGCAATAGCATCCACATCACCATATAAACTGCGGGGTAAAGAACTGGTCACACTTACCGCAGAAAATGGCGTTGGTGCATGACCCAGTAATCCAACCGCTCTATTAAGCCAACCACTAGCTGTACCTTTTGCAAACGGAGTTCCAGACTCCATATAATCCTGTGCATCAAAATGGCTTCTAGTGGTATTAGGGCTTCCTACACCATGCACCACGGCTAAATTTTTTGTATTAAAATAGGGGAACAAACTTTTTAAAGAAGGGTGCATAGCAAAATGATCATCCAAATTATAAGAACCGCCTTCACTCCATGGCGATGACCAAAAATTCGCATATGGCCTTTTTGCTTCGCCCATCTTCCATTTCCATCCATAATGATAGCCACGTGCTTGGGAACACGCGCCGGATCAATCTGATATTGTGAAAATTTCTCTGTCAAAGCCCTGCAAATTTACCTACAAACTTGCGGAGTAAACCTATATGAAAAGGTCAATCCCGCAAAATAATACCAATCCTTCAAATGCGTGTCGCCACGCATAGTTCCCTTCTCCACAACAGCACCCCCAGTTAAAACGTGCGACTGTGCCCAATCCGCCGCAGCAGCCCCTTGTTGCTCCTTGATGGTTTTGTAATCACCGTACGATTTGTACGTGTCATCCAAATAATCCGTGAAAGTCTTTCGAAAAATTACCTCCGCACCAACAATCCAACCCCCCGCATGCTGCCGATTGCTCGCCATCGTTTTAATCCCAAAACCAATTGGAATAGATGGTTGGATTTGACTGTATCTCGAAGCTTGTTGCTCAGTTTTCAAATCTCGTACATTCACCTCCTCTTTGTCTAACCGATGCGGATCGAACCAAAATCCACCCAATCCCAACAAAAAATACGGCGTAGCAATCCCGTCATTGATGTTCGTTCCGAACGGATGGAAATTGAACTCTACCATACTCGCCGCCTCAATCACCTGCGTTTGAAAATTGATGTTCTGAAACTGCAACCCCACCACATCATCCGATGTGCCCTGTATCTGTAAAAAAGATAACTGGTTGCGCAATCCAAAATAACTGCTGAAATTGTACTTCTGATAAACACACCCTGAAGGTTTGTAATGCTTGGTGTTTAACCCCTTGCTGAAATCGCCATAATAATTGCTCATGCCCAAACCAAAACCCCACTCATTGCGACCAGAAAAATACTTCTGCGCAACAACAGTCGACGGCATAATCACCATCGCAATGGACAAAACAACCCCAGCGAGTCTATTCAAAATTAAAACTGGAAACAAACACTTTTACCACCCATGATTTTGCGGGTGATTGTAAAATTCAAAAACATGTAGTAATCACTGCCCTTCATCGATCCGCGGGGATTGCCCATGTAAAATTTTTCGTATGGCAAACCCGTATTGGGATCGATCTGTTCAGCACTGCGATCCTTCATGGCTGCAGCCAAATATCCATTGGCACCCCCAACAATTTGATCATCCACATAATCCATGCTCACATCATCCAAATAATCTGTGAAGGTTTTGCGCATCCCAAACTCAATGCCATAAGCCCAATAATCATCTACCTGTTGTTTAAAGCCAATACCCAATGGGATCGACACTTGCGTTAAATTGTATCGCTTGCGATCGTTAAACTTCGTGGTCTCCTGTCCTTCTGTACTCAAAGTCTGCAATTCAACCCACTGACCGTCGTACTGCTGCAACTGCGCATTGTGAACCAAAGCCCCCGTTGCATCCCTCACGCCATCCAAGTAATTAAATTGTGCCATCGGATTGAACTTGAACACCCCAATACCTGCAAACAAAAAAGGTGTGTAAGGGCGAGTTCTGGTAGACTCCTCAAATCCCAACAAATTCCATTCGCCAATGGCGCTGAACTCAACAATATTGCTTCGGAAATTCAAGTTTCTCTGTCCGCGTGTGATGTTCACTGGATTGTCTGCTGCGTCCTTGTGGGTAAAGGCAACCACGTCCTTGAAATTCTGATCGTCGCCACTTATTTGACCGAAAACAGCGTTACCACGCAAAGTCAAAAAATCGTTGTAGTGAAATCTACAAATCAGCCCTCCCATCAAATGGGTTTCGTTCAAGGCAACACCCTGAGCCAAATCACCCATGTAATTAGCCCCACCAAAAGTCAAACCCGCTTCAATGGGTTTACCCTTAAACTTCTTCTTTGCTTGGGCATTTACAGATGCAACGCAACCCAAAGCAATGATGGCAAACAAAGTGATTTTAACGTGTTTCATGAATGCAGTTTAATAGCAAATTTAAGCGGTAAACCTTGCTTTTCCTAAAATTGCAAAATTCACCGTCAGAATTCTAACGTTTTACCGACAAATCAACGTCTTTATCACATAGAAATCAGCACTTTCACTCTTGGCTCTCAGTGAGATAATAGACCCCCATCGTAAGGAAATTTCTCAATATCGGGATACTCGCCAACACCGACCACTGGGTGCGCGGTTTGATGCCAAACTTATACTCGTAAATGGGATTGAATAAATAAAACTTCTTGGCTGATACGCGAAATTTTGAGGCCTTACAAACCCTTAAAAACCGCTCAATACTGATTCCCGTGCTGCGAATTTCTTCCATGGTTTTGATGCCATTCGATTGTACCCCCAACATCTTCAGCGCCATTGGATACAATGCCCCAGGCAATAAGTGATAGTAAGGCATTTTGGAAGCCCACTTTTGTGGCAATACCTGCTGGTGTCCTCCATATGGCATCTGCCAGGGTGGAAAAGCAAAAAACACCTTGCCACCCGGTTTCAAAAAACGATGCAATTGCGGCATAAACTTACCCTGATCCGGAATGTGCTCAATCACATCCTTCAACACGATCAAATCAAACTTACTGCCCAAATCCACCTCAGGCACCACATCGTAAATGTCTTTATTCAAAAATTGCACAACGCCACGGTCCAACTCCTCTTTCATGAATTCTCTGGCAAATTCAAGCCTACTCTCCTCCAATTCAATCCCTGTACAATCGTAACCCAATTCTGTAAACGCCTTTAAAACACCCGCCTCGCCACAGCCAATCTCCAAGACCTTCATGTTGGCAGGAAATGACCAAGACTGCTGCAAAAATGGGATAATATGACCCACGGTCACACGATACGTCATGTCAAAATACCTTCTCTTGTCTCCGTGAAATTCGTACATCTATGTTCAGATTCGATTAAAATTCAAATATGCAGCAAGTTTTCCAAATTCAACGGAAAATTATACCCATTCATGGGCATTGTTAACTCCCATATCCAAGAAATCCTCACAGAAATGTATATTTGAATGATGCAAAAAAATCCCATCTATATCGTTGCCAGTTTGATGTTTTTTATCACTGCCTGCGGCAGCTTATCAAACATCAATCTCGATAACATTCAAATCCCCAATCCAGATATCTATAAATTACCCAGCCCCGCATTGAGTCAAACCGAAGCCGCATCCGGCCTAAAAGAAGCCCTCATTAACGGAGCCTCCACCGGAACACAAAGCCTTCAAATGGCTGGAGGGTTTTCTCAAAATGCAGTCTATCGCATCCTACTGCCACCTGAAATTCAATCCCTCGAACAGAAAATTCGCAACAACGCGCTGCTCAATGCCGCCATTGGTAAGGAACTCGATAAAACCATCGCCGCAATGAACCAAGGCGCCGAACTCGCTGCAGCAAAAGCCTTCCCCATTTTCAAAAATGCCATCCAACAGATGAGCTTCTCCGATGCACTGAAAATCCTCACGGGTGGAAACGGTGCCGCCACGCAATTTCTCAAAACCAATACCAATACACAACTGACAGCCGCATTCCAACCTGAAATAAAAACAGCCCTCGAATCTGTATCCCTCTATCAATACTGGAACCCCGTGGTTTCCACCATCAACAAAAACAAGAAAATTCTCGGACTCACTGCAGACGTTCAGCCAAACCTAGAAACCTATGT
Source organism: Bacteroidota bacterium (assembly GCA_947460045.1). GTDB lineage: Bacteria > Bacteroidota > Bacteroidia > NS11-12g > UBA955 > UBA955. Next base: position 4,031 of record CANHGC010000142.1, read on the forward strand.
CACAGAGAAAGCCATCGTTGCCATATTCAGTGAAGTAGAAATTCAGGAAAATCTCATCCGCAAAGACCCCATCAAACGCAGCTCCGAACTGTTGAAAAAGGTTTTCAATTACGCGGATAACAACAGCACAGAAACCAAGCCATAACACAGAACGAATTGACAAGGCGCTATACATGTTGGCTTCTGGTCCTTCTTGGCCTTTTTCCTTCGATCGTGAAGGGTCAAACAAACTCGCTCTCAAAATTTGTCAATATCCAATACAAAGGCAACCAATTTCAAGCCGTTTTAGACCAATTTTCAGCGCAAACATCCATCCAATTTGCCTATTCAACTGCCATCGTTCCATTGCCCAAAACGTACAATGTGCAGTTTCAAAATGTGCGCGCCAACAAAGCCCTAAAAGACTTTTTACATCAAAATGGATTAGACTTTGAACTCACAGGAAATACGGCCATTTTAAAAAAATGGAGCCAAAAAAATAACACCAAACAATACTTCTACTCCGGGAGAGTGCTTGAAGACCAAACCGGTGAAAGATTGGTAAAAGCCACTGTTACCATACCCGCGCTCAATCGATTTACTCTCACCGATGAATTTGGCGTTTTTAGAATTGCCATCCCCGAAACCTCTGTCTATCAAATCGATACCATCACCATCAGCATCAATTACCCGGGCTACGACACATATACCGATACTTTTTTTAGCAAGCGCAATTACTTCCTCACCGCAGTGCTCAAACCCACCATCGAAAGAATTCAACCCACCATCATCAACGCAAACAAAAGCGGCAGCCGTTTGGCCGTTATTCAAGGGCAATCAGACCAATTCCTCATTTCATCTACCCGATTGCAGCAAATGCCAGCGCTTTTGGGCGAAGCCGATGTAATGCGCGCACTGAGTTTAACGCCCGGCGTTGTGAGCGGCTCTGAAGGGATGCTTGGGATGTATGTGCGCGGCGGCGCGGCAGACCAAAATTTGGTTCTTCTCGATGATGTCCCCGTGTTCAATGCCTATCACCTCTATGGAATTTTTGGT
>CANHGC010000143.1 GCA_947460045.1 Bacteroidota bacterium
AAATTGAGCGCCAAAGGCGTTTGGTATATATTGCCCGCCAAGAAAATGGGAGAAGATTTGGCCGTGTATGACACTGTAGAAGCTGCTCACGCAGATAATGATGGTAGTCAAGCCCTCAAAACTTTCCACTTTTTACGCCAGCAACGCAAAATGGCCGGCGGCTTGCCAAACCATTCTCTGGTAGATTTTATCGCCGATGATCAAGTGGATTACTTCGGCGGATTCGCGGTAACAACAGGCATCGGCTTAGAGCCCATTGTGGCTGCTTTTGAGGCCCAGTACGACGATTATCAATCGATCATGGCAAAAGCCCTTGCAGACCGATTGGCTGAGAGCTTTGCAGAGGTATTGCACCAAAAGGTAAGAACCCAATTCTGGGGATATGCCGATGAATCACAGTTGAGCAACGAAGACCTCATCCGTGAGAAATACCAGGGCATCCGGCCTGCGCCCGGCTACCCAGCATGCCCAGACCACACAGAAAAATCTACGCTGTTTAACCTACTCGGTGCCCCGGAATCTGCAGGTATCATCTTAACCGAATCCATGGCCATGCTACCCGCTGCCTCCGTCAGCGGCTGGTATTTTGCCCACCCCCAAAGTAAATACTTTGGTTTGGGCAAAATCAACAAAGACCAAGTGGTGCAATACGCAGAAAGAAAAGGCATGGACTTGGAAACCGCAGAACGCTGGCTTAGCCCCGTCCTCGCATATTAATTCCCCCTTACACCCCTAAAACCCTCAAAAAGGGAATCTATTTCTTAAATGGATTGGCAAATGCCGGATTGGCCAAAAACGCCGTATCCGTCATCGTCAACAAAAACGCTTTCAAATCGGCCTTCTGCTGCGCCGTTAACTTCAATTGCTTGTTGCCATGGGCCGCCATCATCGGACTGATCGTGGGCGATAAATAATTCACGTTGTCGCTGTAGTGGTTGATCACATCGTCCAATGTCGCAAACCGACCGTCGTGCATATACGGACCTGTAACCTCAATGTTCAACAAACTCGGGGTCTTAAACAGTCCGCGATCGGCTGGGTTCCCAGTAATCGCACCGTAGCCTTTATCAGGGAAATTGCCATCCAAACCGTTGTTCGCAATGCCACCCATATCAGGGTTGTTCTGCTGCGCCAATCCTCCGCCATGACAGTGAAAACAATCGGCCCCAGTGGTTAATCCAGTAACTGCATCAAAATCAACCAAACCATTGAACAACAACGCGCCTCGCTTCTCACTATCATTCAACAAACTAAACTTGCCTGGGAAAAATGCATTGAACCGACTCTCTTTGCTCACAAGCGTTAAAAGAAATTGCTCCAACGCCTTCGACATGTCAAACACATTGGGCTTAGAACCAAAAGCCTTGTCAAAATACTCAATATATCGCTGCGTTCTACCCAATTTCTTGGCCAACAAAGGCAATGTCATTGCCATCTCATTGTGCGCCTGAATGGGCTCAAAAACCAACTCGCGAAGTGTGCTCTGACGAGCATCCCAAAAGAATTTCTTACTATAAGCCAAATTGTACAAACTGCTGCTGTTTCTATTGGCCTGCAACCCGTAAATGCCCGTACTCAATCGCTTGGTCTCGGTAAACGCATTTTCCTGCCTGTGACAACTGCCACATGAAATGGAACTATCGAAAGACAACATCGGATCGTAAAACAACATCCGACCCAAATACACCCCCTCCACCGTAAATGGGTTGTCAGACGGTAAGGCCGGCATACCAAACTTCCCAGCCGGAAATATGCTCGTTGGATCAATCACCGTGGGCTGATATACCTTCGGCTCGCCGCCCACCAATGGATCTTTCGGGTCTTTTTTACACGACCACAATCCTAACGTGAGGCACAATCCAAGTAAGGCAATACGGTTCATGATCAAGCTTTTAGGGTATCGCAATCTCAAATGCAGAATTCTGCTGCAAATTGTCTAACAACTTTTGCATCAAAGCCATTTCCTTCACTCCCTCCGAATGTGATACAGAACCCTTCTTCAATTCAATCCCTTGATACAATCGGTTGATGTGGTATTTGAAACCCACAGACGTTGTGGCCTTGTCCTTCACCTCAAAAGTAGCAGCGCCCAATGCACCACCCACTGGCACCTCGAAACTCCGAACCATTACGTCTGTAGCCGTGTGGAAACTCATGCCCTTGCTGTATTTATCCGTTAAACTGTCCCTGTAATTGCCATCAATCGCTTGGAAGATGTAACCACCAGCCCAGCCCCAATGCATGCCCGTGAGATTTCCATTCAACGGATGCTCAGCACCCCATTGGTTGGGATCGCCATGGTTCACCGCAGAGTCCATACCCAGCATAAACTTGACCGACTTGTACTTCCCAACAGGAACCTCATATTTAAACTGCGTTCTGCCCTTTTTAAAATCGATCCACTGATATCCATCACCCAACAAAACCTCGGTTCCATCTTCCTTCACCAACGACAGTTTACTCACAATCATCCCGAAATTGAAAAATTGTATGTACTCCTTTTGAGTCAATGGTTGCTCGAACCAGCCCGATAAAAATGTCAACGGACTACCATTCCACAAAGCACTGAAATTCAACTCAACCGTGGGTTTATCTTCAACCACAACCACCGGCGGTTCGATCGGATCTTCACAAGCCTGAAAGCCCAAAGACAACAAGGCCAATGCACAACCCAAAATCCGATTTTTCATATGCTTCATGTTCAATTTTTTATCACTTTATACGAATATACAAAATTTCCGTCGTTTAACCGAATGAAATAAGGCCCCGCACTCAACCCCTCTAGGCTCACCTGTACTTGGTTTGCGGACCGACCTCCTGTATCAATTTCCCGCACTTTTTTCCCAATTCCATTGTAAATATCCATAGAGATCACAGACGCATTCCTCGCATAAATCGTGAACAAATCACCACCCGTTGGATTGGGAAACAACTCAAATGGCATCGGCTGCACGCGATTCAAATTGATACCTCCCACACTCGCCTTGGCCAAAACTTTTACATAGGGATCAAAAATCATGGTATCCACCTGGAAATCCATCTTCAATTTCATACTCGCATCCAACACATTGGGCTCCCACAAAATGAAACGCTCTTTCCCATCCCCCTTCACCAACATAGGCACCTTGATGTACCACAACGGCACACTGCTGTGCGATGGCATTTGATTGTATTGGATTGTGAGCTCATCGCCCTTTTGCTTCCAATTGATTTTCACATACGGAAACCCTTCGCCATAATACCATTGCTGGAAAAACGTATCCAAATTTCGCCCACTCGATTTCTCCATATACCACTGCAAATCAGCAGTCTTCGCAAAACCATACGTGGTGTTCTTGCCCCGCAAATACATCCTACAACCCTCAAAAAATGCACTATCCCCCACCTTGTCTCTCAACATGTGTAATACCCATGCGCCCTTCGTATAGGTCAATCGCCCGTTAAACAACCCCCCCACATTCAATGTGTCTTTCGGAAAAACAGAACCGCCATCGTTGCCAGTCACATTGCTCCTCATCCCACGCAAACGAATCAGACCTTCTTGTTTCGGACGCAAATACTCATAAACCAACTCCGTTAAATACGTTGCAAATCCCTCGTTCAACCACAAATCTTGCCATGTCCCGCATGTGACCATGTTCCCAAACCACTGATGCGCCAATTCATGCGCCATCAAATCGTAAGAAAAATTCACCATGAAACTCATCGTCTGATGCTCCATGCCACCGCCCCAAGTGAATTGCGCATGCCCGTACTTCTCCTCCACAAACGGATATGGCACAAACAAACTATCAAACAACCTCAACATCGGCAACACATCCTTTGTCTCCCGCTCCGCATCCGTCCTGAACTGAGGAAATACAAAATTCTGAACCGGCAACGGCTTCGCCCTACCCAACAAATTGGCATACTGCGTGTATTCGCTGTAATTGGTCACCGCAATAGCCACCAAATACGTAACAATCGGATATCGATGCTTCCATACCATCAACCGCTGTGAATCGCTCAATACCTCATTCCTCACCAACACGCCATTGCTCGCCGCCTTCAACGATGTATCCGTATATACCCAAATGTCCAAACTATCTATTTTGTCGTGCAAACTTTGCTTACACGGCCACCAATATTGTGCGCCATAAGGTTCGCTCAAAGTATGTACGATTGGGCCCTTCATGTGATTGTCGTGAACGAAATACCCAAAACCGCCACCATTGGTTGGATTTCCCTGATAAACGATGCCAACCGAATCCCTCTCCCCCGCCTTCCAACCCAATGGTTTGAAAACGTACAGCTGGTTTCCGGCCCGTCGATACATCAACAAATCCCCATTCTTGCCATATACACGATCTACTTTAAGGTTCGATGATAGGTCAAAACCCACCGAATCCGTATTCTCGATAACCGTAAATTCTGCCAAAACATCGCCCCGGAAATAAGGACCTTTGATCGGATTCACCCACCATTTACAGCGATTGTAATCAATCAAATACCCATGTTTTACACCGGAATTGTTTCGCCGCGATAATTGCCTATCCGCATGCGCACCCTCCTTGCAGATAAACTCATCAGGCAACTCCTGAGCACTTCCAGGCAGAACCCATAATCCCAACACCATCAATCCGATAAGAAATCGCATATTACAAAGTTCCAACATACACACTGAGCAAACAACAAATCAACAAGGAAAATACACAACTCTTACACATGGCAAAATCCCTATGCCCAACTCTCTTACCTTTGTTGATGTGAAATTCAAGTGGTTGCCCCTGTTTTTAATCATTATTTTGGGATGTATTTGGGGTAGCTCCTTCATCCTCATGAAACGCGGACTCACCGTGTTTACGCCCATCCAAGTTGCTGGAATGAGGCTGGTATTTGCCGGCATTTTTCTCACCCCCTGGGTATATCGATACTCCATTGGCTCCAAATCGTGGACCCAAGAATCCCCATCGAACCCACCCAAAAAACTCCTACAACCCATCGATTATTTCTACCTGTTTATGACAGGTTTTGTGGGAAATGCCATCCCCGCATACCTCTTCTCCA
>CANHGC010000144.1 GCA_947460045.1 Bacteroidota bacterium
CCCGGCGTTGTGAGCGGCTCTGAAGGGATGCTTGGGATGTATGTGCGCGGCGGCGCGGCAGACCAAAATTTGGTTCTTCTCGATGATGTCCCCGTGTTCAATGCCTATCACCTCTATGGAATTTTTGGTGTTTTCAACGGAGATATCATCAAAAGTGCACAAATGAATCGCGGCAGCTTCTCACCCGAATACGGCGGTCGCCTCAGCAGTGTGATTTCTGTTCAATCCATAGATGGCAATGAAAATCAATGGTCCGCCAACGCCAACCTCGGTGCCCTTACAAGCAAAATCGCCTTTCAAGGGCCCCTTTGGAAAAAAAGAACTACCGTGGCGTTTGCCTTCCGAAGATCCAATTTCGACTTTCTCACCCAAACCATCACCAACGCAGTATTTGACAATAGCAACAACATCAACCGCTACAACTTCTGGGATGCCAACGCCAAAATCAATCATCGCTTCAGCGAAAAAAGTAGCCTATCGCTCACAGCATATGCCGGTGGAGATCGCGCCTCCTTCGTAGATAAAAGATCTCTGGAAGTCGATGACGTGTATTTCTATCAAAAAAAGGAACAAGGCAACAACTGGGGAAATAAAGTTGCAAGCATCCGATGGCAATACCTATTCAAAAAAACCGTGAGATTTACCGCCAAATCACACATCACAGATTACTCCTTTACCCAACAAAACGATTATCAATACCGCATTCGCAATGAAGCCAACCCCCAAAAAAATAAAGACAACTTTACCAATTACAGCCTAACCAATGGACTGCGCGATGTATCCGCCGATGCAAAAATAGATGTGCAAGCTACCAAATACCTGGCATTTAAAATGGGTGCCGGATATATCCAACATACCTTCACACCAGGCGATCGATCCCTCAATACCCGCATCGATTCAATCAATCGCAACTACCAATTCAACGACAAAAAAATCATCACCCCTGAATTGTTTTCCTTTGCAAACATAGAATTCCACCATCCCAAATGGGGTTACCTCGATCTCGGTTCTCGACTGTCATATTTCGGTTTGAAAGACAACCAATTCTACATTCGTCCCGAACCCCGCATCAATTACAGATACAAAATCACCCCAAAATGGTGGGCCAAAGCAGCCGCTTCCCAAAATGTGCAATTTTACCACCAACTGAACAATCTTTCCATGGGGTTACCATCCGACCTCTGGGTGCCATCCAACGCGCAATTTGAGCCCTCCCAATCCAAACAAATCTCTTTGGGTACTACCTACACACAACGGAAGTATCAATGGAGCTTGGAGTACTTTAAAAAGTCATTCTCCAACCTGTTGGAATATCGCGACAATTCCGCTTATGTGACCAACGCTTTGAATTGGGAAAAAACAGTCACCCAAGGAATCGGCGCATCGCAAGGATTGGAATGCATGGTTGAAAAACGCAGCGGGAAATGGACCGGATGGGCCAGCTACTCGCTCATGTACAACACACGAACTTTCTCCGACCTAAATCAAGGAAATACTTTTCCTTCTCGATACGATCGTAGACACAACCTGTATATCGTGGGTATTTATAAATTTTCACCCAAATTCACGATCAGTGGAAGCTGGACATACAACTCAGGATTTGCTTACACCCAGCCCATCGGCATCTATTCCGCACCAACCACCGAAGATCCCTATGCTGAAATTTTCATTTACGGAAACAGAAACAATGCCAGAGCGCGCGACAATCATCGCCTCGATATCAACGCCCAATACACCATCAAACACAACAAATTTCAAGAGAATTGGTCGTTCGGGATTTATAATATGTACAACCGACAAAACCCGTTCTTCATCTCAGTTGAGCACAATAGTCAAGGAGAACGCCGCCTAACCCAACTGTCGTTGTTACCCATTTTACCGCATTTAAATTACCAAATTTCCTTTTGATCTGCGTACAAAATTATATCGCCCAAAGTATCCCCAACAGCCCCGCGCACATGGCCAAACAGCCATATGTAAAGCACATCATCTACGCAGTGATTTTTTGTTTCATGATCATTGGTTTTAGCAGTTGTAGCAGAGAAATTTTGGCGCCTATTCAAGACAACACAGCCACAGGACCTGTGATTCAATGTGTACTCAATAGTGATTCCGTACAAAACCTGCTGTACTCCAAAGTGGTAAAGATTGATGAGAACTATGCACCCATATCTGATGCAAACATCGACCTTGTGATTCACAACAAAAACAGATTTTCATTCAGCTCCAACCAACCGGGCGTTTATAAAATAGAACCGTGTAAATTGGCACCGCGCGATAGTTTTTCGGTTTTTTTTATATCCCCAACCGATACCTTCTCGGTCACCGATGCCATGCCATCAACCATCGCCTTCACCAAAACAGACACCTTCACCCAAGCCATTGCTGGAATAGGCAATACGCAAAATTTCATGATCCAAATCAAAGACAGTGCAATCGATGAGAATTACTATAAAATCAGCGCAAAACGAGAAGTAAAAAAATACATTTTTAACAATGCAAATCAAGTTACCGATAGCACAATTACATGGGAATCATTGAAAATTGATGGCAACGAAATTCCCTTTCAACGGAACAATTATAACAATTACACCGATTACGAAATCCTATTTTCCGATGAAACATTCAACGGTGTTTTGTCGTCGCTAGAATTCTACAACCTATTGCCTTTCTCTAACTCCAAATCGGAAAAAACACTGTCGGTAACCATCACTTTAGACAATCTCACAAAAGCACTTTTCGATTACTATAACTCCCGTGCTGCACACCTGTGGAACCAAAGATCCATCACCCAATTGCCAGGTCCCATTCAAAGCAATATCCCCAACGGTTACGGTGTTATCGGTGGTAAAACACAGATATCTTGGAACATCAAATATCCAAATTAAACACCCGCTTAGTTCAATTTGAAATGCGCAGTAATCACCGTTGGTGCGCGCAAAATCAGCGCCGGATTAAATCCCATTTTTAATATTGCCTGGGTTTCCATACTCAATGATATCACTTCGTTTGCCTGATATTCAACCCCCCAATGCACCTGAGCAACCAGATTGTTGTCTGAAGAAGTAAAAAAGAAATTTTGATTCTCCGGGTCTTCAAAAAACTCAAACCCCAAACCGCCCCCGTACATGTATTTCCAGCGACCTTTCAATTGTTTTCGCTTGTCATAATCCACCCGAATGGCAAACCATTGCAATTCATTCATATCAGACAAATTCATACCCATTGAATATCGCCACCCCTTGCCCCAATTGTATTTCCTATATGTAATGGCATACATGTTCTGCTGCAACGAAATGGCGTTAAATGGCAAAATTTGCTGTAACAAAAATGATGTGTTGAATCCCATGTATCTATACTTACCATTTTCGTCTGACTTCAACGTTTGAGACACATTACCTGCCCCCTGTCCAACAGCACGTGGGTACACTTGAATGGTTTTAACAGGTTGAGTGGTATCGATTAAATAGCTTGGAATATCTGCGCGAACAATGTAAGACCGCCCAAAAATCATTAAACAAACAGAAAAAATGATTGCCTGTTTCATTGTTAAAATCTTACACTTAAAAACAAAGCCACAGGCACCAAAGGCAAAACACTCATGGTATTTTTATTCTCCAATGATGTGGAATTTTGATTCACAATAAACTCTCGCTTGGTATTGATATACTGACCGTACAAAGTGCTTTCAGTATAAAGTGTAATCCGATCTCTCAATTTCCATGCAATACCACCAAAACCTCCGATTCCACCACCAATGTCTTGCGCCAACGTCTTCATTTCTATCGGTAAACCCATGTCATTGAATTGTTGGGTAATTGAGGTGTTCTGTCGCCAAATCCCCCTGGTATCTATTCCCCAAAAACAATAAATACCCAACCCCAAATCCTTTCTCCACTCCCGGCCCAAAACCAAAGAGGCCGAATTCTCATCGCTCGTTCTGTTCCCACTAAATGAAAAATCTTCCGTTTTCTTTCTGAAACCGTTGATGCCCACCCGCCAAGCTGTTTGGTTTGTAGCATTCACTTTTCTCACCATCATCAAATATGGATCGTCGTTCAAATTTCTCGACACATTACCAGAAAATCGCGAGAGCGCCAAAGTCACATTGTTGGTGATCTCCCAGCCCTTTAAACTGTCATTCAATGACACCGCCGTACCCAAAGTTTGCGCATCCACTGCTGGAAACACAATCAAACACATGCTAAAAATCAACCCTTTTATCATTGCTTTTCTATTAATCTTCTTCCGGCAAAAGACGCAATTCAAGCTCTTCTAGCCTGGCACCCTTCAGCGTTTTTATGACAAATTCAAACTGTTCATGATGAATGATCTCGCCCACAGCCGGAATACGCTCCGAACAAAAGATCACATAACCCCCCAATGTAGTATAATCACCATCGGGAATATTCAACCCATACTGCTCATTCAAATAATCAACCTCCAAACGTGCACTGAACAAATAATGTTTGTCGCCCAACACCGTTTCAACCTTATCAACAACATCAAACTCGTCCTCAATTTCACCAACAATTTCCTCCAACACGTCTTCCACACTCACCATCCCCGCAGTTCCACCAAATTCATCCACTACAATGGCAATGCTCTTCTTCTCTTGAATAAAACTGCGCAACATATCATGGGCTTGCAAACTCTCATTCACAATCAACACAGTCCTGATTACATCTTGAATGCGCTTGGGACTGTGAAACAAATCACTGTGATGCACAAATCCAATAATGTGATCAATGGTGTCTTTGTAAATCAGAATTTTCGAATGTGCCGTCTCCACAAATCGTTCGCGCAAACTCTCCACCGATTCATTCACATCCAATCCAACCAACTCCGTGCGATGCACCATGAAATCTTTCACCTTGGCATCGCTGAAATCCAAGGCATTTCGAAACACCTCCGTATCAATCTCAATGGCCTCGCCACCATGAGTAGCATTCTCCAATGAAGCGATATAATTGTCCAAATCAACCTTCGAAAAAACAGGGGTATTCTCCGAAATCTTGGTCTTGGTAAAAACCCTCAA
>CANHGC010000145.1 GCA_947460045.1 Bacteroidota bacterium
GAGGGACATCGCCCCAAGGTTTGAAACGATTGCCATCCACGGCGATGAATTGGGGCTTGGTGCCCAATTGGTCAAGGGCGCGGTGCATCGCCAAGATGCTTGCATTCAGGATGTTTATCTGATCGATTTCTTGAGGAGAACAGCTGGCCACCGACCAAAAAAGGGCTTCCTTTTCAATGATGCTGCGCAAAGTGTCTCGTTGCGATTTGCCCACCTGTTTGGAATCGTTGAGCCATGGATGATAAAAATCCTTGGGTAAAATCACCGCAGCAGCAACCACCGGACCGGCCAAACAACCCCTGCCTGCCTCGTCGCAGCCAGCCTCTAAGGTGAAATTACTGACTTGGGCTAACAGCATATTCGTTTCTAGGTTTGATCACCGGAACGATCGTCCACGGAATCGGTTGAAGGCATCGGGCTTGAAGACTTGCGCGGGGACGCCAGGTTGTTGCTATTGCTATTGTTGTTGTTGTTGCCGAATAGGGCAAAAGCGTATTTCAAGGTGGCTTCAGCCATTTGCCAATAACAAATCACCAGACCGTCTTTGCCATATTTCCACCCGCCTTTGATGAAATAATTGCGCACAAATCGCGATAGGCCAGCGGTTAATAACTTGAAGAAGAAAATCCAATACATTCCCGACTGTCTTGGCCCAAAAAATCGTTGCCAAACCATGCCGCTCGCCTCGATATGCCAAAATTCTCGCAGTGCAGCACCCCCGATTTTGCCAAATTTGATGGCTTGTTTTTTTACCGCATCCAGGTTGGGGTAGGTGTAATGCAAAATATCGCCTTCCATTGAACTTGTATTAAATTGTGAATCAATGACGAATTTGTCGTGGGGGTTTTTGCCAGCCCAGGTGCCCGAAGTGCGATCCCACAGTCGCATTTTTCTGTCGGGGTACCATCCGCAGCCCCGAATCGCCCGCTGTCCCAAGTGGTTGAGTCTGGAAAATGCGTAACCTTTTGTTTTACCGTAGGTAAGGCCATGTTGAATGGCGATTTTAAGGTTTTCGCTCAAGGTTGGCGATAAACACTCGTCGGCATCTAAACTCAATACCCAATCAAAGGTGGCTTGGTCTTTGGCCCAGTTTTTTTGCTGAATGTGGCCCTCGAAAGCGTGTTGAATTACACGGGCGCCTTGACTCGCTGCGATGGCGGGTGTGTTGTCGGTGCTAAAACTGTCTACCACCAAAATTTCACTGGCGATATCACCCACTGAATCAATGCAACGACCAATGTTATTGGCTTCATTGTATGCGATGATCACGACCGATATGCCCGCTTTGGGATCCACGGTGGCGAAGATACGAAACTATATTTAGAGGGGCGATTTTAGCTGGCTTTATTGAAATGGTCAAGAATCACTTGGCGGCCAGACTTAGATACTTTTACTTGTTCGCCATTGTGCAACAAAAGGGTGTTTCCCATCAACGATCGCAGTTGTTTTTGATGCACGGCAAAAGAGCGATGTGTGCGGATGAACTGATTGGGTAGTAACTCCAATATCTTTTTGATGGTTTTTGAAACGATGTAAATTTTGTCTGCCGTATGGATTCGGGTGTAGGAGCCAAAACCCTCTAGCAGTCTAATGGCGCTGGTTTCGATATATATGTGTGCACCCTTTTCTTTAATGACCAAGTTGTTCTTGTCTGCGGCTTTGCGTTGCTCTAGGCAATGGAAATAACGATCGAGGCAATCCTGTATATCGCTGGAAGTAAAAGGTGCAGAGATGTAATCCCTAATGTTCACCTCACGCGCAATCCTCATGCAACTTTGTGCATTTTGGTGGTTGCTATCAATAATTACGTGATATGGGTAACTATCTAAGTCAAGTAAAGTGGCCATGGGCGCTTCACTATTTCTTATGTCTACAAATACCAATGGGGGATTTTTTTCATAGTCAATGTTCATATTTGCCGCCTCTTCAATTGTGGCGATGTTTTGCAAATTGTTGATTTCCCACTTTAATTCTGTGAAAACATCTTTGCTTGAAGATTGATTGAGGTAATAAAAATTGTCCATTTGAGGTTTGATTTCAACACAAATCTATGTATCGGAACCACGGACAGACAGATTGGCTAGATTTTGTTACGTATAATTATGGGAGTTGTCATAAAATGAAACAAGATAAATTTAACCAGAGTATGAAAATTATAAGATGTTATGGTATTAACTTTGTTTTTGTGAAAATATTAGGGTTATCAATGATAAATATTATGAAAAGTAGACAGTGGTCAATGTTATGTTTGTGTTGCGTTGTTATAATTAATTTTGTAGCGTGCGGCAAATCCCAGGGTGAAAAAGAACGTGACAATTATTTCATGGGTCAATGTAAAAACGTAGATTCCATTTGGAATTATTATGCGGTTGAACATGATCCTGAAGAGTATATTTCGATCATTTGTAATGCCCAAAGCAATTTGGGTAGGATGGGTTTGAAGGATTCTGCGATGAAATTGATTTACCTCATGGATCAGTATGCATTGAAGGTAAATAGCCCAAAAGTGTATACATATGTGTATTTGAATCGGGCTTTTGATGCATTGATAAACGGCAGGGTAGACAGCGCTCAAATATTTTACAACAAACGAAAAAAATACATAGCGAGTGCAGATGATATCAATATCACAATGGCTTATCAATTATCGGGAAATTGTTATTACATGCTCGGTGAGATTGATAGTGCTCGTGGCGCCTTTGTGAATGGTTATAATTTCGCTAGAGACAGAGGAGACTCTGCCATGATGTATAATTATGCGGTGAATGCGGGGACTACCTATTTTGATTTGCAACTGATGTCGATGGCGAAATATTATTTTTCCGAGGCTTATGTGTTGGGTTCAAAAAAGGGGAAAGTTAGTTTGATGTTGATTAATAATTTGGTAGCAACCTTGATTTCGGAAAAGAAGTATCAGGAGGCTGTGAAATTGTGTGAGGACAATCAAACCAAATGGATGACAGATTCTACCGACAATGGTTCGGTATTGCTGAAATTGAATTACGCATTTTTGTTGAATAAACAGGGGGAGTACAAACGGGCTGACAAGATTTTGAAAAACGTGAACATCAGTTCGATACCAGACATTCATATGCCATATTATTATGCAAACTTATTGGAATCTATGTATCACCGAAACAAAATCGATGATTTCAAAACCACGCTCCATACATTGTCGCCTTTCCTATACCAAAATCAACCGCGTTCAGTTTCAGAAATGCAAACAATTTTAAAAACTGCAATAGATGAAAAGTTGTATAGCCCCAATTTGGATAGTCTCATTTATATGTATAATGTGGAGTTGAAAACGTCCACTGATATTTATAGTTCCATTGTTTATTGCGATCTGATTTCCCATATCGTAAATGGTAGGGGCGATAAAGCGGGCGCAGATATATGGTCAAATAGGAGTATTAAGCATCAATTGGAATTGAGTCAATTGAAAGATTCACTGCAAGACAAGGATATAGAAAGTGAAATTGCACAGGTTGAGTTGAATCATAGGATCTCAGAAAAGCAAAAGATTATCAACCAGGCGTCTACAAAAAACAAATTCATCCTAATTGGTTTGCTGTGCGCTGTGATTGTTTTGGTGGCATTGTTGATTGTGTTGAGATTGATCTTGAGAAATCGGAAAAATAGCACACAGATTTTGGAACTAGAGAAAACGATGAGGGAGAATGAGATTGTGGTACTTCAGAAGGAAAAAGAGCTGAAGGAAAAAACCATCACTTTGGCACAATCTGTTTTGGTACAAGTGTCAAAACTCTCCGAAAATATCAGAAATTCTAGTTTTTCAAAAGATCCACAAGTGTTGTTATTGAAACAAGATTTGGATAGATTGTCTGAATTAAGCACCTCGTTTTCGGAGTTAGATATTCAAAATGATGTTGCGTATTCTGAATTTGATTATTTGTTTGATAAAATCCCTAGTTTGGCGCCGTTGAATCAAACAGAAAGAAAGATTCTGATATTAACAATCATGGGCAGTAGGCCGAAGGAGATTGGCTCAGTACTTGCTCTAAATGATCAATATGTGAGAAATGTAAAATCTAAAATAAAGAAATTATTACCTGAAGAAATGCAGAATGTGGAATGGGATCAATTGAGGAAATTGAAATAAAAATCACAGTTCAGGCAAGTTCTTTTTTAATGAATCCCAATATTCATTCGGGGTTATGGATTCGAATTTTTTGAACGCGTTGATAAATGTGATTCTAGACCCAAAACCGGAGGCGCTCCCGATGGCTTCAATGGTTCTGTTTCTGAAGGCGGGCAATTTCATGATGTTTTTTGCAAACTCAATTCGATTTTTATTTCGCAATTCCACAAAACTCATCTCGGAATGATATTGAAAATAATATGCCCAGTGATGCTTGGGGATCTTGGTGTAGAATGCCAAATGCGTTAAATTGAACTCTGTTTCGGTAAACACGTGAGATTGAGTCTCGAAGAAGTGCGAGAGTACCAATTGGTATTGGTCAATTTGAGACGCCGTGAGTATTATTTTGTCTGATTCTTCCTGTTCAACTACAGCGGATTCCGCTTCAGTAAATGCCAAATCAGAAATCGTTATAAGTTGTTTCGATATGCTCAATGAATCCTTTCGGAAATTGGGTAATCCCCAAAGCAAACGCTTTGAAAAAATGATTTTATACAGGACAACCGAAAACAACAAAAGCCTTAACCACAGAAATGGTCCAAACGCCGTTAGGTGAAAATTTGAATTTTGGCCACTAAATTTCACTGTAAAATTGATGATCATCAATATGGCCATCGCGAAACTTGAGATAAAAACAAATTGAGCCCAAGAATATATCTCTGATTGATGCGGGTCTTTGCGATTTAATTTGGCATTTTTAGTTTCCTTAATCATCAAAAGGGAATAAATGACAATAACAACAAATACCACAGCAAAATAATAAACGTTGGGTACACCATTAAATGGGGTGTTGTTCAAAAAGTTGTTAGCTCCCGTTAGTTCTCGCACATAATTGAGTTTTGTTTCCCTTGAACTCATTATGTATGGTA
>CANHGC010000146.1 GCA_947460045.1 Bacteroidota bacterium
AGAGGCACACCAGTTTGTGAGGGTTTCTTGTGCGGCGATGAGGGCCGACCAATCTACATTGGGGATCACTTTTGCCAGCGCGAAAAGGTAGGCAACCTCAACGCGAATGCGGTATTGAATCAATCCAGCTTCGGAATAGAATGACTTTAATTTTTGGGTTCCTACGGCGTATCGACCGTCAATAGGGGAAATTGCGTGCAATGGGCTAGCGTCCATACTGCAAAAATACGATGGAATCTCGGTTTTCGTCGTATTTTTCAACGATTTGATACAAGGAATCAATGGCATTTTGAACAATTGATATCTATATCGTCCAAGCAAACTTCCAGCGCCCGCCATTCAAGGGCCAAAAATTAAAAATTAAAGCTCCAATTTCAGGAATCGCCCAGTGTGTGAGGCCTCAAATTCCGCCACCTGCTCAGGTGTGCCTTGCGTCATTACATTTCCGCCACCACTGCCGCCTTCCGGACCGATATCAATCACCCAATCCGCCACTTTGATCACATCCATATTGTGTTCAATGACCACGATTGTATTTCCTTTATCGACCAGAATATTCAATACCCCCAAAAGTTGTTTGATGTCGTTGAAATGCAACCCCGTTGTAGGCTCATCCAATATGTACAAAGTTTTACCTGTATCCCTTTTGCTCAGCTCGGTTGACAATTTTACCCGCTGCGCTTCTCCGCCGCTGATGGTCGTGCTCGACTGTCCAAGTGTTAGGTAACCCAATCCCACATCTTGCATGGTTTTCACCTTCCGATAAATCAAAGGAATGTGCTCGAAAAACTCCACCGCAGTATCAATGGACATCTCCAAAACATCGTTGATGCTCTTGCCTTTGTATCGCACTTCGAGGGTTTCGCGGTTGTAACGTTTGCCCTGACATTCATCGCACAGCACTTCCACATCAGGTAAGAAATTCATTTCGATGACTTTTCTGCCGCCGCCACCACACGCTTCGCATCGGCCACCTTTTACGTTGAAACTGAATCGCCCCGGCTTGTAACCGCGGATTTTGGCTTCGGGTAAATTGGTGAATAGGTTTCTAATCTCTTGAAAAACACCTACATACGTAGCGGGATTGCTTCGGGGTGTGCGACCGATCGGACTTTGATCGATCCGAATGACTTTATCGATATGTTCCAGACCTTGTATGCTGGTATGTGGTAGGGGTTTGTGGTTGGAGCCATACACCTTGTTGTGCGCGGCGGGGAAGAGGGTTTCGTTGATCAAACTTGATTTTCCGCTGCCACTCACGCCCGTTACGGCCACAAAAAGCCCCATGGGAACATCGAGTTGAATGTTCTTGAGGTTGTGTCCGGTGCAACCTTTGAGCACCAATTTTTCTTTGCTGGCTTTTCTGCGCTTTTCAGGAACGGGAATGCTGTCTTCGCCCCTTAAATATCTGCCGGTGATGGCGTCTGAAGCCATAAAGTCTTTCACTTCGCCACTGGCCACGATCTGACCGCCATGCACGCCGGCGTGCGGACCTATTTCAACCAACCAATCACTGGCCAGCATCATGTCTTTGTCGTGCTCAACCACCAATACCGTGTTGCCCATATCGCGCAGATCGCGAAGACTTTGGATCAATCGTTCATTGTCGCGCTGATGCAAACCAATACTTGGCTCATCCAGAATGTAGAGCACATTCATCAGTTTGCTGCCAATTTGTGTGGCCAATCGAATGCGTTGTGCTTCTCCGCCCGAAAGGGTTCTCGCGGGGCTGTTTAGTGTGAGGTATCCCAGTCCTACGCCCACCAAAAAATCCAATCGACTCTTGATTTCTTTGATCAATTCTGTGGCGATGGTGGCCTGGCGTTCGGAGAGTTTATCGTCTACCTGGTCAAACCAAGCTTTCAACACATCGATGTTGAGATTGCTGAGTTCGGCGATGTTCTTTTCGGCAATTTTGAAGTGCAGCGATTCTTTTTTCAATCGAGCGCCACCGCACACTTCGCACGTTTTCTGGTGCATGAATTCTTCAGCCCAAACGCGGAGTTTGTCGTCTTCGGACTCAAAGTAATTCTCGGTGATGTAATGTACAACGCCTTTGTATTGACTCTCGTAGGTCTTCTTTTGGCCTTGGTGATTGACGTGCGTAACCATGATGGTTTCATCATAGCCGTACAAAATGCACTCAATCTGTTGCTCCGAGAGTTTGGAAATGGAATCGGCCAAACTGAAGTCGAGCACTTTGCTCAAAGCCCTCAATTGGCTGAATGTCCAGTTTTCACGCAATTCGCCGATGGGGACAATGCCGCCTCGGTTGATGGATTTGCTGCGATCGGGGATGATGAATTCAACATTCACCTCGGCGGTTTCGCCCATGCCTTCGCAGTTGGGACAAGCGCCATAGGGAGAGTTAAAGGAAAATGAATTGGGTTGGGGTTCATCGTAGCTGAGCCCTGAAATGGGGTCCATCAAGAACTTCGAAAAGGGTACAACCACATTGTCTTGGTCCTGAACCATCATATTGCCACCGCCCATTTTCATGGCGATTCTTACGCTTTCTGTTAACCGCCCGGTGGAAACGCCTTGCACTTGTAAGCGATCAATCACCACTTCGATATCGTGGATTTTGTATCGATCCACTTGCATACTGCCGGTGATGTCGGTGATGTGGCCGTCTATTCTAACTTTGTTATAGCCTTTTTTCTTGATTTGTTCGAAGAGTTCGCGATAGTGGCCTTTACGTCCTTTCACCACAGGAGCAAGGATGGCAACTTTCTGACTTTCAAACTTATTGACCATCGCATCGATGATTTGCTGCTCGGTGAGTTTCACCATTTTTTCGCCACTGAGGTAGCTGATGGCATCGCCGGCGCGGGCAAACAACAATCGCAGAAAATCGTATACTTCGGTCACCGTACCCACTGTACTTCGGGGGTTTTTACTGACCGTTTTTTGTTCGATGCTAATTACTGGACTCAATCCACGCACTTTATCAACGTCGGGGCGTTTCATATCGCCAATGAATTGGCGTGCATAGGCCGAGAAACTTTCTAGATAGCGGCGCTGTCCTTCTGCGAATAAGGTATCAAAGGCGAGGGAACTTTTGCCAGAACCGGAAAGACCTGTAAAAACAACGAGTTTGTTGCGCGGGATAACCAGATCAACGGACTTGAGGTTGTGCTCCCGGGCACCCAAAATTTCGATGCTGGGTTCATTGGCATCGGGAAGGTGAATGTGCGAAGGAGATCCGTTTTTCATGGAATTTGCAAAGGTACAAAACATTCCATCGGAAAGAAAGGTGAATCGCTGATTTGATGAGAATTACCAGCTCCCGCCAGCACCGCCTCCATTGAAGCCTCCACCACCGCCAAAACCGCCCCAATCGCTGGAGCCTCCGCCGCCGAAACCGCCCGATGAACCACTGCCGCCAAAGCCTCTGCCGAGACTGCTACCGAGTGCTGCCCAAAGGAAGGGGTTGCCGCCCATGCCGCTGTTGTAATGTCCGTTGCGTGAATATCCGCCACCGCCGCCACCTCGTCCGCTGCGTGCCATCAGAAATAAGATGACAAGCGCTGCGAAAATGGTCCATACGCCGCCACCTTTTTTGCCTTTTTTCGTGGCTCTGCCTTTGAATTTGCCTTTGATGGCGGCTTCGTAAGCATTGGTGGTGAGTATGATGCCCTCGGCGTAGGCTTGGTTTCTGAAAGAAGGTACCAAGTAATCGTTGTGTATTTGCCCAATCCTGCTGGCGCCCAAGCGATCTTGCAACTGATCGGCTGTAACGGTGAAGAATTTGCGGTCTTCTAGGGCGATGTACAACAGCATGCCGTTG
Organism: Bacteroidota bacterium; assembly: GCA_947460045.1. GTDB lineage: Bacteria > Bacteroidota > Bacteroidia > NS11-12g > UBA955 > UBA955. The sequence continues at coordinate 3,791 of CANHGC010000146.1, forward strand.
TTTTTGCCTTTCACGCCAACCTCCCAGCCACGGGCCAAAAACATCGCTCGGTCCATCACGGCATAGCCATTGGTTGATTTTTCAATGACCACGGCAATTTGGATGGATGTGGAATCTTCGAATTGATACAATCGATCATCGATGGCTTTGCGATCTGCCGCAGAAAGTACACCCGCAAAATCGTTGACGTGCCCATTGTATTTGGGCAATACTTGTTCAGCGTGGACCGCAGAACTAGGAATCAGCGACAATGCGATGAGTAGCCATGACATCGCCCAGGAGCGATGTAAAACGAAGTTTGTCATTGGGTTACGCATCGGTCGATAATTGATTGCTGAGTTCGTTGGGGTTGCTATCGGTGGGTGGAAAATGGGTCGCCAAAATCTCGCCAATTTCTTGAATCCCGAGGATTACGCCCCCTTTGAAGTTGTGATTTCTGAATTTCGCCTGCATGTTGTCGCGAATGCCATCCCAATCGGTTGGAGCCATTTTTGCATTGATTCCAGCATCGCCAAAGATGGCAAATTGCTTTGTGTTGGGAACCAAATAGATAAGGATGCCGTTGCGTTCAATGGTCTTTTGCATACCCAATTTGGCAAAGGTTTCAGACGCCGCCGCCACGATATCATCACCTTTGAACTTATGGCTGATGTGCACGCGAATTTCCGCTGAAGTGGTTTCTTCCGCTTGGGCGATGGCCGCCACAATTTCTGCCGATTCTGCTTCGGTAAATAGGGCTTCTTTGCGATGAAATCCCAACAAAATGGCTATACGGGAAATCACCAAAGCGAAAGGTCCAAGCATATTATTCGCTTAAGGAACCTTTTATATCAGGGCGCTTTTCAGCACCTTTGTCGGCCGCGAAGCCCGATTTTTTCTCAAATCCAAAAATGCCTGCAAAAATGTTGCTTGGGAATTTACGCACGCTCAAATTGTATTCCTGTACCGCTGCGTTGTAATCGGTTCTGGCAGTACGAATCATGTTTTCCGTTTCAGAAATTTCAAATTGTACGTTTTCAAAGCCTTTGGTTGATTTCAAATCTGGGTAGCGTTCCATTACAACCATCAATCGACTCAAAGCAGATTGTTGTGTCATGGCAATTTTATCAATGCTTTCGGGCGTGAGCTGCTCATTGCCCACTTTGATCTGACCAACGCTGGCACGGGCATTGGTGATTTCAGTCAATGTGCTTTTTTCAAATTTGGCTTCAGCGCTAACGGTTTCGATAAGTTGA
>CANHGC010000147.1 GCA_947460045.1 Bacteroidota bacterium
AAGTCGGAAACAAAAAACCGCCAAAGTCGGAAACAAAATACCGCCAAAGTCGGAAAAAGTATTATATTTGTATTCGTTAATCAATTTACTATGAATAAAGTAGGGTATCTAGAACGACTTTGTGATTCCGAGCTAAAAATAGCCCTCGAAACTTCAGGAGCTGTTTTGATCGAAGGACCCAAATGGTGCGGAAAAACCAGCACCGCTGAAATGGCCGCAAACAGTGTGCTTTACTTGCAAAACCCCGATTTCAGCGCATCCTATTTGGCGATGGCAGAAACGCAACCATCACTCCTACTCCGCGGGGATTCACCCAGACTGATCGACGAATGGCAAATGGCCCCAGTTCTTTGGGATGCAGTACGATTCGAAGTAGACCAAAGGGCATCGCTCGGACAATTCATACTCACGGGCTCCGCCGTACCCAAAGACAATGCAACAGCCCACACGGGCACGGGAAGAATTTCGCGCATCAAAATGCGACCGATGAGCTTGTTTGAATCCAAAGAATCAACGGGTGAAATTTCCTTGAGCGCACTATTTTCCGGGAGTCAAACCGTGGACCATTCCCAATCCACCATGACCATAGAAGACATCGCCCATGCTATTTGTAGAGGCGGATGGCCATCCAGCTTAAAACTCAACAAATCCGTTGCACATAGAAACGCATTTGATTATGTGGAAGCTGTTATTAACCATGATGTTTCCGAAGTAGACCAAGTAGATAAAAATCCAGACCGAGTAAGGGCCATCATGAGATCATTGGCCAGAAACACCGCAACCATGGCCAATCTCAAAACCATTACCGATGACATTGAGGTCAACGACATGAGTGTTTCCGACAAAACTATCAACACCTACATTCAGGCTTTACAGCGAATTTTTGTGGTTGAAGACCTTCCGGCTTGGATGCCCTCCATTCGATCCCAAACTGCCATCCGCACCTCCGCAAAACGGCATTTCATTGACCCCTCCATCGCCACGGCCGCAATGAGAATAAAACCCAATGCCCTGCTCAATGATTTCGAATATTTTGGATTTCTTTTTGAAAGTCTGTGTACCCGCGACATTCGAATTTATGCCCAAGCCAATGACGGCGATGTTTTCCACTACCGCGACAAAAACAATTTGGAATCAGATTTGATCGTCAGACTTCGCGATGGGCGATGGGCCGCAATTGAAGTCAAAATGGGTCAAAAACAAATTGAAGAGGCCGCAAAACACCTACTCAAACTCAAACAGGTGGTAGACAGCAAAAAAATGGGAGACCCTGCGTTTTTGATGATTCTCACCGCCGGACAATTGGCCTATCAGCGCAAAGATGGCGTTTGGGTTGTTCCTTTGGCTTGCTTGAAGCATTGATTTCAGTTATCACCGCGCAACCAATCGCCAAAATCGCGTCATACTACCAAATGGCTTATTTTTGTTTGGTGAAACATCGCACGCAACACTGGTTCTTGGCAATTCTCCTGCTGCTGTCCTCAGCCGCACAGGCCCAGCGGTTTCAAATAGAACACGAAGACCACTCCGATTCCGTGGTTTGGTTCGTGCGCAATACCGGCCCCCACTGGGTAAAGCCCACCTCCATGACCATCAACTGGTTTCACACCAAGCCCGATCTCTACATCTGGGACGCCAACCCCGGCCCCGCATCGTACAGAAACCGCATCACCGAAACCAATAAAAACGGCAACCTTACCTTCAAATACAAATCCACCCAAGGCGTAGGCATCTCCGATACCATCTACCCCGGACAGCGCATCCCCGTCTTCTACTCGGTGAACTACAACGTCGCCAAAACCGACACCATCATGCCCGCCAACGGCATCCTTTTCTATCACGATTCCTTTGAACGCGATGGCGAAGAAGTGGTCATCCCCAAAGGCGCCTCCTGCGATTATGAACGCATCTACCTAAAAAGCTACGCAAAAACCAGCGGCATTCACTACCGCTCACCCGTTTGGTTTAGCCTGGCTCAAGACGTTTGTCAGAAATTTGGCAATACCGCCAACCTTTACCTCATGGTCATCTTCGACCAAAAAACCTTCAAACCCACCTCCGCCGGCGTGATGCCAAAATGTGCCTCTGGGCGATATGGCACGGCCTTCGGATACCCCAAAGATTCCCAAATCTATTATAGCTTTACCCTGAGCGATGGCCCCCACATCGATTCCGTCATCAATGGCATCACCGATGGCGATTATGTGGCCCTGGTGAGCTACCCATCCTTCAACCAATATACCCTCTCCCTCATGAAATCCCGGTTTGCCCCCATCGGACTCAATACAGACTCTTTGATAGTGGGTCCTTTCGGCAATTCAGATGTGCAAATGGTTTTCTGGGGCAGAAAAGGATTGGCCACCGAAAAAGGGCGAATAAACTCGGTGGGGCGGTTCCAAAAAGGCGGCGCGTCCATCGTGAGCCTCACTGCCGACCACGTCATGATCACCAATCAAGCCGCCGATGACCTTGGCGCCTGGCCTCCGTGTTTCGAAAAGCTCGCCGTGGTGCACCAGCCCTACATCCCCGCACCCATAAAAATTGGTACCCGGAACCTCCAAGCACCCGTTCGCGTTTTGGCCCACCCCAACCCCGCGCAATCATCGATCACCCTAGAAACCGCCACCCCCGTTCGCTGGCATTTTACCGATGCGATGGGCAGGCCCGTAAATACCAATACAAGCGAATCCAACGCCACTAACCAACAAACTGTGGATGTTGCCCAATGGTCGGCCGGCGTGTATTTTGGCTGGAGTGAGGGCATAGCCGGAAGCACATCGCCCCGATACCGCACACAATTCGTGAAGATTCCTTAAAATTTGGTGCGCTGCATCTCGCGCTGAATGTCCTTCTCTTTCAGATCATCGCGCTTATCGAACGTTTTCTTACCCTGCCCCAATCCGATTTCCAATTTCAGCACCCCGCGCTCGTTTTCATACAATCGGATGGGAAAAATGGCATACCCCTTGGTCTTGATTTTGCCTTCGATCTTGTTGATTTCCTGCTTGTTGAGAAGAAGTTTTCGCTGACGCATGGGCTCGTGCACGTTGTAACTCACTTGCTTGAATTCAGAAATGTGCAAATGCAACACAAACACTTCGCCATCGTCGATCACGCAATAGGCATCGCCCATATTCACGTTGCCGTTTCGGATGGATTTCACTTCGCCACCCAAGAGCGATAGGCCCGCTTCGTAACGCTGTTCAATATGGAAGTTAAAACCGGCTTTGCGGTTGAGGATTTCCACGCGTTTTTTGTTGTCTTTCGCTGCCATGCTCAGAAATGCAAAGGTAGCGATTTTTTGGGGGCTCAGGCCCGAATTTGATCGATGAGTCGGTCGAGTTTCTCGCGCTTGAGGATTTTTTGTCCCTGTGTACCCTCCGCAACCAATCGGTCTGCGATCGTCACCACAAACGAGCAGTTCACGGTATTGCCATGAAGTTCGGTGAGCGTAGCCGTGATTTCTACCTCATCGCCCAGCAGCGCGGGTGATTTGTGGGTGATGTTCAAAAATGTCCCGATACCCTCTTCGTCGGCTTCTTTCATGTCGAGCACAAACTGCCTACAAGCCCATTCCACATCCCTTCCCAGCGAAAAAGTGGCATAAAACGGATGCACATTGCCGGTTTCAAAGGTGGCCAAATCGGCTTCAGTAACGGTTTTGGTGATTTTCCGGATATCGCCCACGGCGCAAACGGCCTTCATGGTTAGGCGCTGATTTCCGACGTTAATTCTGCCACTGAAATTTCCATGTGGGAGGCGTCGTAAGTGGCATCGCCCTGCTTGAGAATGATGACTTGGGGCGATTCGTGGTGCACGTGATAGCGCTCAGCGATGGCGGCCGATACATCGCGGTGTGCTATAAGATCGAGGTAATAAAAATCGGCCTGTTGATAAAATGCATCCTCCAAACGCAGCAAGCGGTTCATGGCCATGGTGCTGATGGAGCAGCGGGTGCTGTGCTTAAACAACACTTGCGGCTTGCTGAACGACTGCTCGGTGATGGCATCGAGGAGCGCTACTTGTTCAAGGTGTTTCCATTTCGGACTCATGGCGATGGGTGGGCTGCGTGTGGATGCTGAATGAATTAACGACGCGCGGTGGTCTTTTGACCCACTTCAGGACAACGATCCTGCTTGCGAACGCCACAACTGGTAAAAACGGCTGCCAACAATACGGCAATTGCGATTAGATTTGCTACTTTCTTCATGATAGATTCTGAATACAAAATAAACCCATTTTCTCCCAACTTTTTGCAGTGGGTGGACGAAGTGTATAAGAATCACGACAATTCAGCATTTGTTTCTACAAAATTGATCAAAAATTGGGGCGCGGATGCACAGTTTCTGTCGCAACTTCACAGTTTATTGCCCAAAATCGCCAAGAAATTGCCCTCCTTTTTTGCGGTTCAGATGCTCACCGATGCCCGGGCTTTGGAACAGAGCACTTCGGAGGCCGTGGCGAGATGGAAGGCGAAGGCATTTCCTGCGGCGCGTTTGCTCTCCCTCACTGGCGGGTTGGGGGTTGACGATTGGGCTTGGGCGATCTCGGGCACGGAGGTTCACAGCGTAGACCCCAACGAAGCATTGAATGGATGGGTCATTCACAACGCTGAACGGTTGAATATTGAAATCCATCGCACCACAATCACTGCGGAAAATGAATTAGAATTGTTGGAGTCGCGTACAGGCGATGCGGGTTACAACCTCATTTACATCGACCCAGACCGGCGACCCAATGGCACGCGCAAATCTTTTGATGCGGCAGACTATTTGCCCAATGTTTTTGAGTTGATCGGCAAACACCCCCACATTGCGCCGAAGTGGTTGATTAAGATGAGTCCGATGGTTGACCCCACCTGGATTCACAATCAATTCAGTTGTAGAACCAAAATTTTCGCGGTTGGACTGAATGGCGAGGTGAAGGAAATCTTGGTTGAGGCCTTTCCCAACGAAGCGAGGAGCGATGCAATGGATGTGGATGCGATTTGTTTGGAAACGTGGCTTGATGAAGCAACGCA
>CANHGC010000148.1 GCA_947460045.1 Bacteroidota bacterium
ATCGCGAATTGAATGAAAAGGAAAAAGCCATGATGCAAAACATGATCAATTCCATTTACGATGATTTCATTACAACCGTTGCTATGGGCAGAAAAATGACCAAGGAACGCGTTGCGGAATTGGCCGAAGGTCGGGTTTATTCTGCGGTTGATGCCAAGGCCGTGGGATTGATAGATGATTTTGGGGGATTAAACAGGGCCATTGTATCGGCGGCTAGAAAATCCAAAATAAAAGAATATCGCGTGGTTTCATTGCCTGAACAGGAAGATTGGTTGAGCCAGCTGTTCAATCAGGAAGAAATTGCCAAAACCCAATGGTCGGCCGCAGCAAAGTCTAGCGGATTGCCCATCGAAACCATCAAGGAAGCCCAGAAAATCCAATATCTACAGGGACCTCAATACCTGCTTCCTTGGTCGGTAAAAATGCACTAGTTATCGATATCGCAACACCTAGGAAACTTTTAACACGAAAATAGTTTCCGAAGTGGCATTCCTGTTGTACCTTTGCGGCACTTTATGGAACTGATACATCGAATACAAGTGACTGCTGAGAAATTATTCAGTCGATTCGGTGTAAAAAGCGTCACAATGGATGACGTTGCCAAGGAAATTGCCATCTCCAAAAAAACGTTGTATAAGTGCTTTCGTGACAAAGAATCATTGGTATTGAGCACCATAGAGTCTCACATGAAGGAAACGGAAGAGGCCATTGAGAAAATCATTGGCACCGAGCCCAACGCCATTCAACAGTTTCACCTGATCACCAAATATATCATGAGTAATCAGCGCAAGTTGAGCCCTTCCATGATCTATGACCTGAAAAAATATCATCCCAACAGTTTTCAAGTATTCGAGCAGCATCGCAGCACACACATCGTGGAGTATTTGAGGGTGAACATGAAATTGGGTCGAGAGATGGGATTGTACCATCACGATTTTGACACCAACATCATCGCCAATAGCTTTTCCATGTTGTCGTTTAGTGTTTTCGACAGCATCGAACTCAACAGCATGAACATTCCGCAAGATGACCTGTTGATTGAAATTACGAAATACCATTTGCGCGCCATTAGCACGGCCAAAGGCATAGAAACCATCAACTCCATACAATGGAAACACACCAATCCGTAAAATATCAAATGAAACGCATATATACCATCGCACTGTTATTGGGATCGATATCGCTCCATGCGCAAGATGCCCAAAAGTTCAGCTTTAGTGAAGCCATTTCCTATGCCGAACAAAACAACACCAGCTACAAAAACGCCAAATTGGACGTGAACATCGCCAAAGAAACGGTGAAGCAAACGGCATCGTATGGTCTGCCACAGGTGAGTGCTTCTGCGGGATACCAGCAGTACATCACCATTCCAGGCAACTGGGTGAACAACTTCACCAAAGTACCGGGCTCAAGTGCTCCAGACTTCATTTTTCTTCAGTTTCAACAAGAATTTGCAAGCAGCGCAAACATCAATGTGAACCAATTGCTTTTTGATGGTACCTACATCGTTGGGTTGCAAGCCACAAAAGCATTCATGGGCATGAGTGAACTATTGAAATCCAAATCTTTGAAAGACCTTCAATTGAATGTGGCCAAAGCGTATATCACCGCCGTTTCAACACAAAAAAATCTCGATTTGATTGAAGCCAACATCAAATTGCTCGAAAAAAGTGCTTTCGAAGTGAAGGAAATGAACAAGGAAGGCTTTGTTGAATCGTTGGATGTGGATCGCTTGAACTTGACGTTGAGCAACTTGTACATTCAGCAGGAAAAATTGCAAAATGCCATCATTATCACCAAGAATGTGTTAAAAATCCACTTGGCGTTACCCATGGAAGCAAACATTGAGCTCACCGACAATTTGGAGCAATTGGAAAGTTCTTTGAACATTGCAGACATCCAGAACAACGCTTTCGATGCAAAAAATCGCATTGAGCATCAAATCTTGGATCAGAGTGTTTCATTGGGCCTATTGGATAAAAAACGTTATCAGGCTTCTGCCCTTCCCTCTTTGGTGGGATTCTACCAATATCAAAGAAGCACTTTGCGCAGCGAATTCAACTTTTTTCAATCCAACCTACCCATCAACAACCAATGGGTTCCATCGTCGATGTATGGCATGAGCTTGAGGGTACCAATTTTTGCGGGTGGAATGACTCGTTCCAAAATTTCTGAAACCAACATCAAAATCGAAAAAGCCAAAAATGAGTTGGCGAATTTTGATCGATATGCTGAATTTGAATATCTCAATGCAAAAAATGGTTACGCTGTGAATGTGAAACAAGCGGAAAATCAAAAATCGAACTTGGCCCTCGCCCAAAGAATCTACGACAAGGCCACTTTGAAATACAAAGAAGGTGTGGGTAGTACGTTGGAAATGATGCAAGCGGAAACCGAATTGCGCACCGCCAACAACAATTATATGAATGCCATTTACGACTTAGTACTTTCTAAAATCGAATTCCAACATGCCACTGGCAATCCAATCAAATAAAAAAACATCCATGAAACGTTATATTTTACAGATTAGCATGATCGCAGCACTTGCCATGGGCGCCTGCGGTGAAAAAGCAAACTCTCCAGAAGCGAAAAAAGCCAAATTGGAATCTTTGAAAAAGGAAATCGCAAAATTACAAGGCGAAGCAAACCTTTTAGAAAAAGAACTCAACTCTGGCGCTGCTGCCGCACAAGGCAAAACCGTAGAAGTATCTGCAGTGAGCAAGGGATTATTTCAAAGTTACATCATGATTGAAGGTACCGCCGATGCAAACGAAAGTACCATCGCAACACCAAAAGTACCCGGCACTGTGATTCGCGTAATGGTTCAACCAGGCTCAACAGTGAGTGCAGGTCAAGTGTTGGCGCAACTCGATAACACAGCGATTTCACAAGGCAAAAACGAATTGAACCAACAGTTGGTATTCGTAACCACTTTGTTTGAAAAGCAAAAACGCCTTTGGGAAAAAGGTGTAGGCACTGAGGTACAATACTTATCGGCCAAAAACCAGAAAGAAGCCCTCGAAAAAAGCCTAAAAACTTTGGAGGCCCAAATTGACATGTACAACATCAAGGCGCCCATTTCAGGCACTTTGGAAAGCGTAGAAGCCAAGGTAGGTCAGGCCGTTGCCCCAGGTATGCCCTTGTTTAGAGTAGTAAATATGGCCAACATCAAAATCAAAGCCGATGTAGCAGAATCGCACTCTAAGAAAATCAAAGCAGGCGACCAAATCAAAATTTATTTCCCTGATTTGAAATCTGAGGTAACCACCCAAATTTCTTTTGCGGCGAAGTACATCGATCCATTGAACCGCACTTTCCGTGTTGAAACCAAACTCCCCAAGGTGGAGAACTTGAAACCCAACATGATCGCCAAATTGAAAATCGTTGATTACGAAAACAAAAGCGCCATCAGCGTAAACTCAAATAGCGTTCAAAGCACAGAATCTGGCAGCTTTGTGGTTGTTGCAAAAACCGTAACCGGAAAAAATGGCGCTGCCCAAGGATTTGTGGCTGAACGCAGAAAAGTAACCATTGGAAAAACCAGCGAAGGCTTAACTGAAATCTTAGAAGGATTGAACGAAGGTGACCTTGTGGTTACAGCGGGCTATCAAGAATTGAACGACGGTCAAGCCATTTCTGGTGAATGGATGAAAGGCAACTAAACCCCAACCTATGAGCAAATTCAAATTCAAAGAGTTCGGTCCCACCAGTTGGAGTATCGACAATAAAACAAGCATTTATATCCTGTCGATATTCATCAGTATCGCCGGTATATTTTCCTACAATGCATTGCCAAAGGAGCAGTTTCCTGACATTGTAATTCCTACCATCATCGTTCAAACGGTGTATCCGGGTTCATCACCCAAAGACATTGAAAACTTGATCACCAAACCGTTGGAGAAAAAAATCAAATCGGTGAGCGGTGTGAAGAAGCTCAAAAGCAACTCGATTCAAGATTTTAGTATCATTACCGTAGAGTTTGATACTGATGTCAAGGTAGACGAGGCCAAGCAAAAGGTGAAAGACCAGGTTGACAAGGCCAAAAGTGATTTGCCCAGCGATTTGAAAAACGATCCCATCGTACAGGAAATCAACTTTTCCGACATGCCCGTTTTGTACATCAACATCAGCGGAAATTACGATCTACAGTCTTTGAAGCGATACGCAGAATTGGCGAAGGACAAAATTGAAAGTTTGCCTAGCATCACGCGTGTGGATATTGTTGGTGCGTTAGACAGAGAATTACAGATCAATCTGGATTTGACATCTATGGCTACTACAGGCTTAACCATGGACGATGTTACTCGTGCAATACAGTACGAAAACATGCGTATTTCTGGCGGCAACATCGACGTCGACAAGATGCAACGTTCATTGAGTGTGAGCGGTGAATTTAAAAACAAAACAGAACTGGAAAACATCGTGGTTCGTTCGGGCACAGGTGCAACGGTGTATTTGCGCGATGTAGCCCAAGTGGTGGATGGATTCAAGGAAAAAGAAAGCTACGCTCGATTGGAGGGTAAGAATGTTATCACATTGAACGTGGTGAAGCGTGCCGGCGAGAATTTGATTGAAGCCAGCGATAAATGTCACGAAATTGTAGCCGATTTACAAGCCACCGGTGCCTACCCCAAAGAGATGGACGTGGTGTTTACGGGAGACCAATCGGTTAAAACCAGGACAACCGTTCACGACTTGATCAATACCATCATCATTGGTTTCATTTTGGTAACCGTTATTTTGATGTTCTTCATGGGTGCAACGAACGCAATTTTTGTGGCGCTATCCGTGCCTTTGAGTTGCTTTATCGCCTTCTTGATCATGCCAACCATTGGCTTCAGCTTAAACATGATTGTTTTGTTTGCTTTCTTGTTGGCTTTGGGCATTGTAGTAGACGATGCGATTGTTGTTATTGAAAACACCCACCGTATTTTCCATAAAGAAAAATTGCCCATCAAAGAAGCTGCGAAAAAGGCCGCGGGTGAAGTTTTCTTGCCGGTATTATCTGGAACGATGACC
>CANHGC010000149.1 GCA_947460045.1 Bacteroidota bacterium
TCGAAGTTTTCGATGGTACAGATTACAGCGATGTCGTCTTTGCTATCGCGCAACAACTCAAACTCGTACTCTTTCCAACCCAATACGGCTTGTTCCACCAATACTTCGTGCACTGGGCTGCACTCAAGGCCATATTGTAAGGCACGATCAAACTCTTCTTTCTTATATACGATGGCACCCCCGGTTCCTCCGAGCGTGTAGCTAGGACGGATTACCAGCGGGAAGCCGATGCGTTGTGCAATTTCTTTGCCTTCAAGGAAGCTGTTGGCGATCTGACTTTTTGCAACACCCACACCCAGTTCAACCATCAATTGGCGGAACTTCTCACGATCTTCCATTTTATCGATAGCGGCAATATTTACACCGATAATTTTGCAGTTGTATTTATCCCAAATGCCCAATTCGTCGCACTCTTTGGCCAAGTTCAACGCGGTTTGACCGCCCATGGTTGGCAAAACAGCATCGATATCTTGTTCCTGAAGAATTTTTTCGATGCTTTCTGGAGTGAGGGGTTGGAGGTACACATGATCGGCATTCATTTTATCGGTCATGATGGTGGCCGGATTGCTGTTGATCAAGGATACTTTGATGCCTTCTTCGCGAATACTGCGGGCTGCTTGGGTTCCTGAATAATCGAATTCGCAAGCTTGTCCGATGATAATCGGCCCGCTGCCGATGATGAGTACGTGTTTGATTGAGAGGTCCTTTGGCATGTTTCCAAAAATTGTACAAATTTAGGGTATCCCAATCGTAAAAGGGGTTTAATTTTCCACGATTTGCTTAGAATCGAAAGAAATTATGGGATTATGCGAGTAACAGGGGTAGAATCAGGTATTCCAGAAAGAAAAGTCCCCAGTAAAACATGTAAAATCGTTTTATACTAACTGCCGATTGAAGGTCTACCCGCTGGGCTTGCGACCAAAAAATCGCCAACAAGAGAAGGTGGGCCATCCCTGCGGTTGTGTGAACATCGATCAGAAGCCAAAAAATCGCCAAGAAAAGATAGGCCAGTGAAACCAGCCATTGGCCGGATTTTAAAGCCCTTTCTCGACTCCAAACCAATGCGAGCGTTTTGAAACCATGAATTTTATCGCCCTGCGTATCGGGAATGTCTTTGAACCAAGCGATGCCTAGGCTGAAAGCGGTAACAAAAACCACCAAGGGTGTTAGCCACGGGAGCGATATCAATGGCCAACCAAACAGGGTGGTGGCGAAATGAATGGCGATGCCCATGTTGATCAGCGGACCTCGAACCAAGGCGATGGCTGAGGCGGCCCAAATATGATGTCGTTTGAATTGGATGGGTGGCAAAGAATACATCGCCCCTATCGCGGCAATGACTGTAATGAGAAATCCGAGAAAAGGTTGGATGAGCCATGCGCCAGTAATGGCAAGAACACCGGCGATTGCAACGATCCATTTGCCTTGTGATATGGTTAACTCGCCCGACGCCAATGGCAGATTCGGCTTGTTGATTTTATCGAGCTCAACGTCAACGATTTGATTTAAGCCGGTAATGAAAATGTTACAGGACAAGCAAACAAAAAGCGTTGGCAATAGGGCACTGAAAAATCCTGACGCGGTTGCCGTAACGACAGGGATAAAACCAACAACCTTGGCTGGCTGTCCCACCGAATTGGAGGCGTTGAAAATGTTCATGCCGAGATTGCCGCCATCCGGACTGCATAGCACCACCAAAAAGAGCAGAGATACAATACTGATGCTGGAACCTATGAGGGTGTGGGGTCTTGAAAATCGCCAGATCAGTGAAAGCATGGGTCAAAGTAACAACCAATCCAACAAATTTGTGTTACTTTGATCGATGCAGGGCCCCAATTCAATCTTATGGTATTCCTTATTTTTGATTGTATTGGCTATTTGTGTGATTTCAATGCTTGAAAAAAGGCGTCCGGCTTGGCAGTTTTACTTGAGAAAAAGTTTACACATTGTGGTGATTTTCGTTGCTGCGGTGGCATCCATGTTATTGGACACTGTTTGGCTGCCCATTTTATCTTGGCTGGCGTCAATATTATTGTGGATTGCGATTAAGCGCGGGTGGTTTGAAGTGGTTGTTGTGGGTGAACAAACCCGAAAGCCATGGGGGATGGTCTATTTTTCTGTGATTTATGCATTGTTAACGTCTTTGCCATGGGTATTAGACGGACTCAACCCCAACCAATTGCTGATGTTGCGATGGATGAATGGGTGGTCGTTTTGCACGTTGGCATTTGCAGATGGATTGGCAGGAATCGTTGGTCGGTGGGGCACATCGGTCCTTGCTTTGGACAATGAAAGGTCTAATGGCATATTCAAACTGGAATCTGAACAAAAATCATGGTTGGGGTTTGTGGTATTTTGGTTTGTTGCGGTGGCGGTTGGCGTTTTATTTTTAGGAATAGGCGATGAAGTTTTTCCAAATCATTCGCGGTGGGTTGGTAGTGTTGTTATACCTCAATTGGTGGTCTTTGGATTTGTTGTGGCGATGGTGGAATTGGTTTCTGGGAAGGGCAGCGATAATTTGTTGGTGGTATTGGTTGTGTGGTTGTTTGCAGGGGTAATGGCGATGGGTATGATGGGTAAACCCCATGCAATTTTTCATTCTGGAACCGAATATTTGTTTGTTTATATGGTGCTTTCGGTGGTCGCGGCGACATTATTGTACAAGAAGGGAATATTGGATAATACGGGCGCAGCGATGGCCTGGATATTGGCATTTGTGGTGGTGGTCATGGCGGGTTGGTCGCTTTGGCCGTTGATCATTTTTTTGGGATTGGCGAGTTTGGTTGGTCGATGGAGAAAGAAAGGAGCGCGTTTTATTGCAGGTGATTTGAAGGAGGGTAAACCCCGGGATCGATGGCAGGTGTTGGCAAACGGAGGTTTATATTTGGTTTGCGCGGTCATTGCCTATGCTGCCGAGATGAATATCGCGGAACTTTTTGGAGTTACACTGAGCGATGGGTTTGGCGAAAAATGTAGGTTGTTGGCGTTGATTTCAATATCGGCAAGTTGCGCGGACACATTAAGTAGTGAAGTAGGACAGTGGTTAGGTGGAGCGCCCAGAAGCATTATTACCGGCAAGAAAATGCCAAAAGGTGTTTCAGGCGGTGTAACAATGGCGGGTTTTTTCGGGGCGATATTGGGAGCTGTGGCAGTGGGATTGTGTGTTTGTATTGATGATTGGGAGGTTTTGGGCAATTTGATGGGTTGGTGTAAAATGGAGATTTTTATCGCCGTTGCGGGCTTTGGAGTAATCGGTACTCTTATCGATAGCATTCTGGGCGATTTATTGCAGGCGAAATATCGATCGGTTGATGGTGAATTATTGGACAGACCTGAAGGGCGTGATGTGAACTATCCAGAAAAGGGTTTTGCATTTGTAAGTAATGACGTTGTTAATTTTATGACCGGATTGCTGGTTTTGCTGGTTGCTTGGGCGGTATTTTTTTAATCGATGAAAAAAACTTGTAGAGAAAAATGGGGGTGTTTTTTCTTTTCTGTGTTTAAGGCAACTGTGCGAGGTTATTAATTGTCTAGTGTATTTAAAACTATACATTATATCGCCTTTAAACGAAGAACGATGCCAATACTGAAAACAATCTCTATTTTTGTGGCTTATTGGTGTGTGATAATTAAACAAAACGACCAATTAAAACATTGAAAAACACTCTATGATAAACAATAGAATTAAAAAATTCAGCGTGCTTCTGTTAGTATTCAGCAGTTTCATTTTTAATGCTGTGTTAGCACAAACAGTATCTATCAAGACGCAGACGAATGTGTCGTGTAATGGTGGAACAAACGGTTCTTTTGAAGTGCAGGTGAGCGGAGGTTCGCCTGTTTTTCGTTATAGTATCTTTGGTGGATCACCTTACCAATATTCCCCGGTCTTTAACAATTTGCCTGCCGCATCCTATGTGGTAACAGTTACAGATACCCTAGGTGGTTCAGATACAGTGCATGTGCATATTTTGGAGCCAGTTCAAGCGTTAACGGTTTCAACACCTTTGAATAAACTTTCCAATATTGATTGTAAAGGTAGTAATACGGGATTTATTGAGGCAGTGGTTATTGGTGGTACTACAACATATTCGTACTCTTGGAATACTACACCAAATCAAACTACAGCGTTGGCTTCAGGACTAATCGCTGGAACTTATACTGTAACTGTTACTGATGCTAATGGTTGTACTACTCAAAAAACGACAACAATCACCGAGCCCACATCTTTAACCGTATCAGCCAGTTCAACGACCAACGTAAATTGCAAAGGCAATAGCACAGGATCAATCACGGTAGGTGGTTCAGGAGGAACAACACCATACACATATAATTATGCGGGAGGCTCTTATGCTTCAGCAAATACGTTTAGCTCATTGGCTGCGGGTAACCATACCATAGGAATCAAAGATGCGAACGGATGTACAAGTTCAGTATCAGTTACCATCACCGAGCCCGCGGTTTTGAATTTGTCAGCAACCATCACAAAGCCAGTTTGCTACAACGACAAAACGGGTACCATCACACTTTCAGCAACCGGCGGAACAACAGCCTACAGCTATCGCGTGGATAGCAGTTGGTCTATGCCAACCTCAGCCTATGTGAGCACCGCCGCCTTTGGAAATTATTACGAAGGCAAGTATGCTGCACAAGTGAAAGATGCCAATGGTTGCTTGGATACCGTGCAAATCAGCATCCAACACCAAGACCTTATCAAACCTGTACCTGTACCACACAAAATATTGACCGTGTATTTAGGTGCATTTGGTACTGTTTTCGTTTCTGCAAATATGGCCGATAGCGCATCCACTGATAACTGTGCGATTGCCTCTCGTTCAATTACCAAAACATCCTTCAATTGTTCCAATGTTGGATACAACACGGTTAACTTCAAAGTGGTTGATATCAATGGTAACAGAGATAGCATCAATTTCATAGTTAATGTCTTAGACACCACCAAACCCCAATTAAATACCCGTGGATTTACTGTTTACCTAGATAACAGTGGTTTGGCCA
>CANHGC010000150.1 GCA_947460045.1 Bacteroidota bacterium
AATTACAGTATGAGGCCGAGATTTCAGAAAGAACTACTGGCGCATGGTTGGGTCAATTCTCAAACTCGATAACTAGTGTTTATCAGAACGATTATGAAAAGACCTTGGCTAAGGCAGCCATTAAGTTTGAAGCGTATTTGAATAGTTAAATGCACACTTGGCTGATTTTTTTTAATTCAAAATATACCAATTTCTCGATTCTGAGATTTTAATTTTTTGGAGGATTTTATTCTATTTTCGGGGACCCTAACTGTTTAAAATACAATATCGTGCAATACGGTAGAGAAGTGAGATATGACAAAATTGTAACGGTTTTGCTATTGTAGTGGAAAAAACGCTACCGTTGGACCTCATTCGTCGCTTTCATTTGTCCTCACTTCGTCGGAGTAAATTGACCCCATCAAAACAATCAATTTGGTCCATGTTTAACTCAGAAGTTTACATATTTAACCGTGGCATAAGTAGGGGGCGATTTTAGTCCGACGGAGAGGTGTTCGTTTGTCTGATTATTCCACCAATACGGTGTAACCGCGATGGTATCGAACAACCCACAAAAGGTGAAGCTGGTGGCATTGAATTTTATCCAGAATATATTGGGTAAGCTTCATCATGCCTCGGCAAAAGAGTAGGGGCACTTGTGCCAATGAACGGCCGCATTGAATGGTGTGGTGCTTGAAAGGGCGTTAACGTAGTTTCATATTTGGAAAGCGATATCGAACGCGCTATTTTTGAATGATTCAACCATTTGAATTTCATTCGATGATCAAAAAACTACATAAATTGCTATTGCCTCTTGCTGCCATATTGATGATGATCCCGAAGGTGGCGAAATCACAGAACGAAGGGGATACGCTGAGAGTAAAGACCTTTCATTATGGGTCCAATACACGCGATACCGTTGCGAATTTCCCCAAAGGCGATTTGTCTTATGAGAAAATCATCTTGCGCTACAGCATGCGGTGCAAAAACGGATTGGTTTCGGATGGTTCTAACCGAAACAAAGGCTGCGGCGAATGGGATTATTCTTGCAATACCTTTTTGGTGGATTCCTCTCAAATTGAAGTCGTTCCGCAAACAGCCCAAAAATTTGTGGTGTCGAACTTTACGGGAACCTCCTTCGCATACACAACCAAACCGGTTTCTGATTACTACGATTATGGACTCAAAAAAGTAGAGGTACTGTCTGCCTCGAATGTGCTGAAATATACCATCGGCAATGGGAAAGAATCTGTGTCTCAAGCCCTAAATACCACCCAAAAATCTGGAAAAACGCTGCTGCTTTACAAAGCCCAAGAGTTGTTGGATGCGGGTTTTTCGGCCGGAGATATTCAAGGTTTTTCCCTTCATGCTTTGCAAGGGGGTACTGCCAATTTTTTCAAAATTCAAATCAAACAGAGCAGCCAAAATCAACTGGATCCCAATGCGGCAGAAACCAACGGGTATACTGAGGTGTATCGCAATACATTGGAATTTGCCAAAGGCGATCAGCAAATTGTTTTTCATACGCCATTTACTTGGGATGGTAAAAGTCATTTGCTTGTTGAATTTTCATTCACCAATACATCAGGTTCTTCGGCCGTAGTGTTTGAAGGTTCTGCCGATACCGCAAATTGCATGATGTGGGCCAACAACAACTTCGCAGTGGATCTCGCTTCCAACGGCCATGTTGTGATAGATGCCTCATCGCTGTCATCCATCAAGAATGAATTGTCTATCGCGTTTTGGGCACTGGGCGATGCCAAATCTCTTCCCACCAATACCTCGGTGATTTATGGTTGGGCGGCCGACCCCAATCAAAGGCAGTTGAACATCCATTTTCCATGGTCTGATGGAAGCATTTACTTCGATTGCGGTTACGCTGCAGGCGGATATGATCGGATCAACAAAGCCGCTGGGGTCAATGACTACGAAGGACAATGGAATCATTGGGTGTTTACAAAAAATGCGGTGACTGGGAACATGTCGGTTTACCTCAACGGCACACTTTGGTTGTCGGGGGGGAGCAAAACAAAGACCCTATCGCTCATGAACATGATTTTGGGGAAAGACCAAAACCTACAAAACAATTACAAAGGTAAAATCAATGAATTGAGCATTTGGGATAAGGTTTTGAATGCCGCGGAAGTGAAAGCTTGGATGAATCGCCCGATCGATAATACCCATCCCCAGTATGCGAATTTGGTGGCCTATTATCCCATGAACGAAGGAAATGGAACTTCATTGGCGGATTCTGCCAAAGGGAAAATATCCGTTGCGAAAAATATCCAATGGACCTACGATCGGGGCGATGCGCTCACTCGCAT
Source organism: Bacteroidota bacterium (assembly GCA_947460045.1). GTDB lineage: Bacteria > Bacteroidota > Bacteroidia > NS11-12g > UBA955 > UBA955. The sequence goes on from CANHGC010000150.1 coordinate 2,304, forward strand.
GTTTCAGGTAGCGAAAGTCAAGCCCAATTTGGGGATCTTAACGGGTTCGTATAACAAAACTGTAACCAATATTATTCAGCGTGATTCGATCATTCGCCCGGCGAATACCATCGATCGATATCGCGTGATAGACCAATCGCAATCTGCGGTGGTGACCCATGATTTGTTGAAGCTCGATTCAACGTTTTCATTGTTTCAAGCCCGTAAATCTATGGTTTACAATGGTGAAAATGGCTCTTTGATTGATTCCATTGTGATTCAATCTGAGGGGAATATCGAACTCACAAAATTGAATTACTCTCTTCGATTCCCGTGGTACAATGAATTGGTGTCGTTTGTAACACCGTATGGGATCAATTTGGATTTGGGCATGAAAGGCAAGGATTGGTATTTCGATCTTACAGATTTTGCGCCGTTGCTGAAGAACAAAAAGCGTTTGATGGTGGCGATGGGCGGACAGAATCAGGAACAAATGGAGATGGAGTTCCTGTTCATCGTGGGTAAGCCGGTACGTCCTGTGTTGGCGTTCAATCAATTGTGGCAGGGTGGTGCGAGAATTGGCGGGCCAGGGATCAATGGCATTTTAAACAATGCGGTTTTTGCGCCTGTGAACGTACCCTTGTTGGGTAATGCAAAATCTTTCAAACTGCGCTCAACCATTACAGGGCATGGATCGGATGGTGAATTTGAACAAAATGGTGGCCCCATCACGCACACAATGAATGTGGCGGGAAATGCCATGAGTTGGAGAAATGTGATGGATTGTTCGGTGAATCCCATGATCGCACAAGGGGGTACTTGGTTGATACCTCGTCAGGGTTGGTGTCCAGGTTGGCGTTCGATGCTCATGGAGCACGAAATCACTCAATGGGTGAAGCCTGGTAGCACAGAAACCATCGATTATGAAATTTCGCAACCCACAAAATCTGGGGGCGATTACAGGTATATTGTGGCGCATCAGTTGGTGTCGTATGGGGATTTGAATTTTAATTTGGATGCGAAAATTGTGGATGTGATCAAACCCACGGCGGATTACGAATTTTCCAAAACCAATCCCATTTGCGCTCAGCCCGTGATTTTGGTGCAAAATTCGGGTAAGGAAACCATAAAAATCCTGAGGTTCGATTATTGGGTAAATAACTCAACGGTGAAACAATCATGGCAATGGGCGGGTGAATTGAAATCCTTAGATACCTTAAGTATCACTCTGCCAACATGGGAATTGTGGTCGCATGGCATGTTGCCGTCCAACAATGTGTTTCATTGTGAAATCGCCGAAGTGAATGGTAAGGCCGATGAATATCCATTAAATAGCCAAGTGGCTCGTTCGGTGGTGATTCCCGATGTGTTGCCAGGGAATTTTAAAATCGAATTGAGAACCAATAACTACCCTGGAGAAAATTCGATCATGTTGTTGGATGGCGATGGGAAAATCATTCTGCACGACTCCTTCACGGTGGCCAACAAAACCACGGTGTATCCCTTCAATTTGAATGGCTGTTATAAATTGATTGTTAAGGACAAGGGGATAGATGGACTGTCGTGGTGGGCAAACACTGCGCAAGGGACTGGTTCTGTTCGATTGAGAAATGCCAATTCAAATGCCATTGTGAAGACATTCAATGCCGATTTTGGAAGCTTTTTCGAATACAATTTCACCACCAATTATGCATTGCAAACGGGGTCTTTGGCATTCGGGAATACGTTTAATTTATATCCAAATCCAGCGGTGGGAAAATTTGCGTTGGAAGGCGAAAACTTGGAAAATGCCCAAGTGGAAGTGTATAACGTAATTGGCCATTTGGTGGCAACACAACTGGCGAAAGGAGTTGATCGTGTTGAATTTTCAACGGACCAATGGCAACCCGGTATGTATTTGGTGAGCATCACCAAGGGCGATTTGAAAGCCACCAAAAAAGTGGTTGTACATTGATCTTACTGAATGCTGCCCATGAAATTGCATCGGGATTTTATTCGTTAACAAATAATCATAAATTGCTTGAACTAGATATTTGCTTTTCTGCGCCTTTATAAACCATCCATGAAACCATTTCAAAGAATTCAATCGCTAGAAGACTACCACAAAGTATACAACAGCAGCGTAGAGGATCCCAAAGCGTTCTGGGCCGAAATTGCTCGTTCGTTTGTTTGGCAAAAGCCATTCACGGAGGTGCTCAATTGGGATTTTGAAGGTCCCAACGTGCGATGGTTCGAAGATGGCGTTTTGAACATTACCGAGAATTGCTTGGATCGTCATCTGCCACAAAAAGGCAACCAAACCGCCATTGTGTTTGAGCCCAATCGCCCCGAAGATGATTCACGAAGTTTTACGTATGCCGAACTGCATCAAGCGGTAATGAATTTTGCCCAAGTTCTTTTAAACCAAGGGGTTAAAAAGGGTGATCGGGTGTGTATTTATATGGGGATGGTGCCAGAATTGGCCATCGCCGTTTTGGCGTGTGCCCGTATTGGGGCGATACACAGCGTGGTTTTTGGCGGCTTTAGTGCTCAAAGTATATCGGACCGACTGACCGACGCGAATGCACATTTTGTGATTACCCAAGATGGCGCTTTTCGTGGGAACAAAGTGATTCCGCTCAAATCGGTGATTGATGAGGCCTTGTTGCAATGCGATTTCGTGCAAAAGGTGATCGTTTTAACGCACACAAAAACATCGATCAGTATGTTGAAG
>CANHGC010000151.1 GCA_947460045.1 Bacteroidota bacterium
ACGGAAAAATGTGGTGCCCAAGCGTTTGATAGGCGTTTCAAAATCCACCGCCATTCCCAAATCATAGGTATCAAATCCACCCGTGGCCAAATAGGGCTGAAGATTCAAAGAAGTCCATTTTTGCTCGCCTTTGGGCAACAAAAGTTTGTTCCACCATAGCCTGTTCGATACCCGATATCCCGGAACATGCAAATAGTTCGCGCTCAAACCAAATTTCTGGCCTTTGATGTACAAAATGGGCAATTCCGCGAACAATGTAAATGGGACCAACACCGTACCAGAACGCGTCTGATCTTGCAACTGCAATCTTGAGGTTGCGCTATCGCGCTGATTACCAAACCAATTGCTCAACTGTAACTCCTTTGCATTCACCACAGCCTGCTTCAACGAAACGGATTTGATGGGCGATTCGCCAGCAACTGAAAGGCCACGCATCGATGCATCCCATACATAGCCACGACTTTGAACCGCTACTTGGGGCATGTATAAAAATCCCAAATCCCTTACGCCAACCCATAAATAATGGGTACTTCCACGTCGTTTCACCCCACCCAAACCCCGAAAAGTGAGTAAACGTGTGAATCCCACCGATAATCCCATACCCCGCTGTCCCCATCCTTGACTGCCAGTTCCTTGGTTAAAATACCGTCCGTTGAATGCCAAAGAATCGCCCAATTCACTGGTAAATAAAGACATATTCGCTGTTTGCAACCGCGAGAATGACGTTCCTTGCAAAACGGAAACATCAAAAGCCCCACGTTGAGATAAATCGGTTCTAAATCGAAAATCAACGGCATTGTATCCCAAAAACTGAAAATGGTTTTCACCGACCTCCAATGTGCGCCCCCTGTAATATCCATTTCCACGAAAAGCCAAGCGATAAGCATCATCGGAAAATTTAGCGCCAGCGGTTTGCACGGTTCTAACCGATATCGTCTGCAAAACAACTTTGTCTTTCTGTCCTTTGCCGGATTCCATTTTTGCCCCCCAACCATCAACGCGTGACCGCAGAGGATACACCACTAGAGAAAACTGCTGATGCAGTCCCGCACGATTATTTCCTTTCAACCGCGATTCAACATCCGCCGTAACATCGCTGCCGATGTAACCGCCAACCGCCATTTTACCCACCATGGAAAAAGGCAAAACATTCGATCCCGATGCAAAGGAATATCGAAAAAAATCACCTTGAAAAGCATTAGCCCTTTTAACGGGTGTATTTACCGGCTCACGAACCAAGATTCTATGATTAAGGGTTGTATCAACCGCCTGCGTCGAACCACAAAACGCAAACAACAACCCAACAATTCCCAATCGCCTCATCCTATTTGCCCATTTTAACTTCATACTCAAAGTCTACCACCGTAGAAACCGAAATGGAACTCACATCGTAAATCTTCTGCATCTGACCCGAACCCACCAGCGTAGTTGTGATCGCAATGAATTTCGCCGATTTCAACGCAGCCATTTTTTCCTTGCCCAACCCCAACGTGAAAACCGTTTCTACAGCGTCTAAGGGATACCCTTTTGCATCAACCTCACAAGCTTCAATGATTTGATCCTTCGGGTCAATGTCCAATGATTCAAGATAATTCAACTGATCATCCAATAAATTCATCTGCAATTTTGCCCCCAATGGGAATGTGTTGCGAACCCGAACATCCATCTTGGCCGACTTGATTCTACTTACATCACCCATCGTTTTGAGATCAATCCCCTGCGTATCGCGCAAAGTAAATTCACCCATTGAAAAACTCGCCGGCGCCTCTACTTTGAGAAAAATATCCACCCGGCTGTTGTCGAACACAAAATCCTTATACAAACTCACATTCCCATTGGGATTCACTTCCATGTCCAAATTGTAATCCAACATTTGGGGCAAATTTTCCATAAACTGTTTGATATTGGAATTGCCAGCATCGAGCACAATCTCCGATTCCGTATACGCATCCCGAACAAATGGCGGAGAGGTAATCAGAATGTCGTTATTCAAAGACGTGGCATTCAACGCCAATGAATTCTTGGTGAAGATGTTTTCGCCTTTCAACGAATTGATTTTCACACGACCATCTGCACCGATGCCATTTTTCACCACCAAACTCACCTTGAAATCCTTGAATTTAAAATCGCCATTCAATCCCTTGAACAAATCAAACGGCGCTTTTTGATCACCCGTTTGCGTGAGTGACTGACCCATATACCCGATGGCATAATCCGGAATCAATGATTCCATGCGATAATCCAAACGAATACTGTCTTTCAAGCCAATCGCCACCTTCCTGCCCGAACTATCCAATCGTACAATCAAAATTTGGTGGAACGTGTTCACAGTATCCTTCACATTCGGATTTTTCCCCCGAAAGTCAATCAAATAATTTGTGAGATCAAAGAACTCATCCCGCGTGCTCGATCCCCCTGGCTTTGCCGCTGGCAACTTCACCACACTCGACAATACCACACCATTTTTCGTAGCGCTGGGTATCTCAAAATACATGGTCATGTCTTCCTGAATCGTACTCACCAAATGGATTTTCAAATTGCCCGCCTTGGCCTTGAAATACTTCACCTCTGCGCCGCCCATGAAAACCGTTAATCCCTCGTCTTGCTCTATCACGTTTTGCGATGGAAAAGCAGCAATCGCATATCTTGGCCTCAGTTGGGAAACAGTGAGTTTCAAATCAACCCCCTTGTTCGCATCAATCAAAACCGTACCATTGCTCGCTTCTGTTGTGAGCCTTTTGATACTTCCCTTCAATTGCTTTGTAACCGTTTTATCCTTCAAATCAATGCGCTTGGTCACCGAGCCATTCATGGGAATGTTCGAAAAAGAATCGTATGCCACCTGGGAATTGTCTCCGGCATTGGTTAATTCAAATACAACCAACTTCACATTCACCGGAAGATTATTGGCAATCGAAATATCCAAAAATCCACTGTCGAGCGTAGCCGTTTCAAAAAATGCACTCGCGTCGATGTCTACCGGTGCCAAATTCCCCTGATTTTGTTCAGGTATTTCGGCGGTTTGACCGTTCAGCAACTTAAATACCGGGTTGATTTGACCCAAAGTAATTTGCTGTACGATGGTTTGATCGCTCAACTTCAATTTCTTTAAATTGAACGATGCCGTTAATCCCGTATCGTAAGCCCTCACATTGGCCATGCGATAGCTGTATACGAGGTTTTCGTAGTTCAAAATAAAGCTGCTGTCTGAAGGATTTTTACTGAGGAATTTGGTATCAATTTGCCCCAATCCCAATTGGGTTTTAAACAATGGTGCTACCACGCGATTGTCCCAAGACAGTGGTTCCCTTTTACATGCTTGAAATAGCACGGCAAGGCCAGCAATCAATCCAAAAATGGTTCTTTTTTGCATTTGTGGGCACAAGTTACTCTCTGAAGTCCCAAATCAACAAGTATTTGCCCCAAAATATCGGGTGGATTGAAACAAATCAACACCTTAGGGAAACAAAGGCACAATCGTATAAACGAAAACACCCCACATCAGCACAGAAATACTCATCAATCCCAATATCCTAAATCGATTCGATTCCATGGTAGATAAAATCAAACAACCCACCGGAATACTGATGATCAACGGAGCCAGAAATACCAACAGATATACCCCACCCCAACGTTTCAATTTTACCAATTTGCGATTCTTTTTACTGAATTTTTTTACCGCAAATTCACCCCGATCCAAACCCGCAGCCAACGACTTTTTTTCAAACCTTTCCCTTTGAAATTGGATCCATCTAGTTTGAATCCAGTGACCCATGAAAATCCAAATAAAACTGCCAAAAATCCCACCCATCGAAGCCACAGTAAAACCAAGCCAATCACTCTCAACAAATGCAATCGCCCAGCCCAATCCCACCAAAAACTTCACACCACTGATCAAAAAAATCCCTACCAAATGGAGAAAACCCTCATCCATTAAAATGCCCATAATCGCTGCTATTCCCATTTTGTCACAATCTACGCATTCTGAATGGCCATTTCAACACAAAGGTGCGTTTGAACCAAAACAACACCCAACAATATTCAACAAAGGTTAAATTTTATTCGCAAATTTGTGCGGCCTACGCTCCGTGATAAAACAATTGAAATATACTTGGGTTTTTATGTTCCTATTTTGGAGCACAACAATCGTTGATGCACAAGTATTTGATCCCACTACACCTATATCAAGGGGCGATTCTTCCGCGCTAAAATCAGACACCACCGCCACCAAACCCAAATCAAAAGTTCCCCCAAGAACCACCAGCATTTCAAACTTCCTTGAGTTTAATCCTTCCTTGGAGCCCAATAAATGGTTTTCAAATGATGTCAAAATAAAAACCAAAAATCCCAAGGATACATTAATTTATCCTTGTTATCAAATCGACACCACACTGGTCAACGTAAATCAATATCGCTTGCAAGGACCTAACGGCTGGGGCTTTTTACAACAATTTAACCTTGGAGAACCCGGAAGTCCTGTTTACACGGGCTTTGAGATCAACACGCTGCAAGATATCGTGCACCCAGGCTGCAACCCATTTGGCTCGCAAATACAGCGCGCCCGCGACATGAAGTTTCATCGTGCCTTCGCACCCTTCACAGAGTTTAATTATCTCCAAGGACCCGGTAAAACCATCGCACTGAACGCGCTCCATACCCAGAATTTTAGTCCGGGATGGAATGTCACACTCGACTATCGCAGTATCATCAACCAAGAACAATACATCGGATCAGGCCAAAACAACCAATTCCGTAACATCAAGCTAGGCAGTTTATATCAAAGCAACAACAACCGATACAAGCAAATCATCGCCTTCACTTGGAACCGCTCTAACAGAAATGAAAATGGCGGATTGAACGTTGATTCACTCTTCTTCATCCCGCAACCTGCTGAAAAACTGGGCTTGAGAACCCTCGGATTTTATGACCCCACCCTAACTACCGCTTCATCCAAATTCAAACAATTCGAAC
>CANHGC010000152.1 GCA_947460045.1 Bacteroidota bacterium
CCCTGCCTGAATTACACGCTTGGATTGTTCGCGTTTGTAAGCAAGAAAACTTGTCGTATGAAGTATTGCTGCTCGACGATGGCAGCACGGATGCGTCTTGGGACATCATTCAGGGATTGCGGCAGCAAGACCCCAACGTTCGAGGGTTCCGATTCCGAACCAATTACGGCAAAAGCGCGGCCTTGAATGTCGGTTTTGCAGAAGCCAAAGGCGAAGTGGTTATCACCATGGATGCCGATTTGCAAGATTCGCCAGACGAAATTCCCGGTTTGCGAAATATGATACTCGAAGAGGGCTATCACGTGGTGAGTGGCTGGAAAAAGAAACGCTACGACCCCATCAGCAAAACCATCCCCACCAAGTTGTTCAATTGGGCCACCCGCAAAATCAGCGATTTGGAATTACACGATTTCAATTGCGGACTCAAAGCCTATCGCAACGAAGTGGTTAAAAACATCGAAGTGTATGGCGAAATGCATCGCTATATCCCCGTAATCGCCAAGTGGGCCGGCTTCCCAAAAATTGGGGAGAAAGTCGTGGTTCATCAGGCGAGAAAATACGGGAGTACCAAATTTGGCATGAATCGATTCGTCAACGGTTTCCTGGATCTCATGAGCCTGTTCTTCATGAGCAAATTTGGCAAGAAACCGATGCACTTCTTTGGACTGCTCGGGGTGTTGAGCTTTTTCATCGGTGCTGTTACCGCCTGCTGGATACTGATCGATAAACTCATCTGTGTGATTCAAAACCACCGTGCACCGCTTGTGACCGACAACCCTTTGTTCTACATCGGCTTGGTGGCGATGATCATCGGAACACAACTCTTTTTGGCCGGATTCATTGGCGAATTGGTGAGTCGCTCAAACCCTGAACGCAACAATTACAACATCAAAGAAACCACCGATTGATGCATTTCGAAGGCAAGCACATTGTGATTGTGGGTCCTGCGCACCCGTTGCGCGGTGGATTGGCTACCTACAATGAGCGATTGGCCCGCGAACTTCAGCAAAAAAACCAGGTCACCCTACTTACTTTCTCGCTCCAGTACCCAAATTCCCTCTTCCCAGGGCAGTCTCAGTTCAGCGATGACCCAAAACCCGAGGACTTAACCATAGATATCGCCCTCAACTCAGTGAATCCACTGAATTGGATCCTGACCGGCTTGAAATACAAGCGCATCAAACCCGATGTGATTATTTTCCGCTATTGGATGCCATTTTTTGGCCCATGTTTTGGCACGTTTGCTAGAATCGTTAAGTCGAACAAACACACCCAAATATTAGCGATTACCGACAACATCATCCCGCATGAACGTCGGTTTTTCGACACCCCTTTCAGCAAGTATTTCTTGCCAATTTTGGATGGCGCAGTGGCCATGAGCAGGAAAGTTTTGACCGATTTACAGCAGTTTCCATTGCGAAAACCTGTGGCAAAAACGGGCTATCACGCGCATCCCCTGTACGACAATTTCGGGGCGATGGCCCAGCGGGCTGAAGCTTGCGAGGCTTTGGGGCTGAATCAAAGCAATCGTTATGTTTTGTTTTTCGGATTCATCCGTAATTACAAAGGACTGGATTTATTGCTCGAGGCGATGGCATTGTTGCCCGAATCATTGAGTGATGTTAAACTGCTCGTTGCTGGTGAATATTACGAGGACGAGGCGCCTTACAATGAAATCATCGCACAGAAAAACCTGTCGGAGAAGGTGATATTGCATACCAAATTCATCCCAAATGGCGATGTTCGATTGTATTTTTCGGCGTGTGATTTGGTGGCTCAGCCCTATCGCAATGCGACCCAAAGCGGGGTTTCTCAGATTGCTTATCACTTTGATTTGCCGATGATTATCACCAACGTGGGTGGATTGAGCGAATTGGTACCGCACGGCGAGGCGGGATGGGTTTGCGAGCCCACACCCCAGGCGTTGGCTGAGGCCATTGGTGCGATGTATACAGACAAACGATTGGCGAGTATGCGCAGCAACATCCAGGTTCTCAAAAAGCAATTCAGCTGGCCATCGATGGTTGAGGCGTTGGAATCTGTGACGAAATAAATGAATTTTAACAAAAATGTGAAACGCCTGTGAACAACTTCACGGGCATTCTTGTTTATGTAATTGAATGGTTATCATTTGATAACATGCCGTTGTCAATTTGCACACAAAAAAACTGAACATATGTTAAACACTACTTTGATCAATGGAACGGAAGTCATGGAGGTATCTGGCTACGTCTTTATTGGAGGAATTTGGATCCCATTGGGATAATATCGGATTGCATTAACTATCTTTGCACCTTCCTAGAGAGGTGTCCGAGTGGTCGAAGGAGCACGCCTGGAAAGTGTGTAAACGCCAAAAGCGTTTCGAGGGTTCGAATCCCTTCCTCTCTGCAACAAACCCTGTTTTTATACCTTTTTTCCCCGAATTCTAACGAATTTGGGGTTTTTTATGCCTTTTTGGGCCTGGAATCCACTCATTTTCGCTAAAGCTAGGTGCGTTATTCGGTGGACTTTTCCAAAGCACCTCTCAAGTCCACCAGAAACGCTGCAAAATGCTGGTATTCATTCAACTAAACCAAAATTTCACAAATTCTGTAACACAACATCAAGTAATTATTTCAAACCCTAATTATTGTAAATTTTACAATAATATATTACCTTCGATTTTCACCCCAAGGGTACACCCTGCTTTTGAAAACTCAACCACGCTTTTCACGAATCATTTTGGCCGCAATCTTCGGCGTTATCTTTATCACAGCATCGCACGCTCAAACCATCAAAGTGGGCAGCGGCAGCTATACCAACACTTTCCCCGGCACCGATGTAGCAGGTAGAAATGGATACCCCTCCGGCACCCCCTATCTCATCGATTCACTCAAAAACAAACCCGTTCCCACCAATGACTGGTGGTCGGCAAAAGTAAAAAATGCTCACTGCGACAACCTTTTCAACTACCCACTCACCCTCAAAACGGTGAATGCCGGATTAGTCACCTCCTATATTCCGTGGGGTGTCATCTCCGACATCGAACCCATCACCACCGGAGTAACATCGCTCAATCACAACGCCCCCTACATTTCTCACTACAGCGACTGGCTGATTACCATCGAATGGAAAAACGGCGGACATCGTTTCCAAACCACCGTGGGCATGGGCATGCCTTTCCTATACTACCAAAAAGACAGTGCCGATGAAGCCTCCATCAAGATCAACAGCGGCACAGCCACCATCGCCAACGAGAAAATCATCATCGAAAATGCCTACAACGGCGCCGATTTTGTTGTTTATGCGCCCAAAGGCAGTAGCTGGACAAAAAACGGCACTACCTATACGTCCAAACTCAATGGCAAAAACCACTGGTCGATGCTCATGCTACCCCAAAACAGCACCCAGCTCAACGCACTCGCCGATTCTTTTCAGCGATATGCTTACGTAGAACCAATCAACACCCTGGCCGCTTTTCAATACAACGAAAAAAACAGCACCGTAACCACCGATTTTACCATCCAAACCAAAGTACACGAGGGCACAGACTCTCTTCCATTGGTTGGATTACTACCCCATCATTGGTCGCGCAGCACCCTCGCCGCCAGCGACTTCCTCTCCTACAATTACAGCAGCATCCGAGGCACACTCAAGATGATTGCCCGCAAGAATTTCAGCGTTTCTCAGACCTTCAAAGGCATCCTTCCCACCCTGCCGTATGTAGATTTTCTGAGCGATGGCTTCGACCCAGCCAAACTGCAACAAAAAATCAATGCGTTGGAATACGAGGGATTGGCTACATGGACAGACTCTTACAACGAAGGACAGGTAATGAATCGCCTCATCCAAACCGCCCGCATCGCCCATGAAATGGGAGAAGACGCTTCGGTGATGCGCATCCACAAAACCATCAAATCAAGGCTAGAAAATTGGCTCACCCACAACCCCGGCGAAGTGGCATTCCTATTCCACTACAACAAAACATGGTCGGCCATGCTGGGTTATCCGGCGGGACATGGGCAAGACAACAACATCAACGACCACCATTTCCACTGGGGTTACTTCATCCATGCGGCGGCATTTTTGGAAGAATTTGAACCGGGTTGGGCCAAATCGTATGGCGACATGGTGAATTTATTGGTTCGCGACGCGGCCTCTACCAATCGCAAAGACGACCTATTCCCGCATTTACGCAACTTCAATCCCTACACAGGGCATTGTTGGGCCAACGGATTCGCCACCTTCCCACAAGGAAACGACCAAGAATCCACCTCAGAGAGCATGCAGTTCAACTCATCGCTCATCCACTGGGGCGATATCACCCAAAACAAATCCATCCGCGACCTAGGCATCTACTTGTATTGCACCGAACAGTCGGCCATCGAAGAGTATTGGTTCGACATCAAGCAGCGCAATTTTGCCAAAACACAGCAATACGCACTCGTTTCGAGGGTTTGGGGCAACTCCTACGACAATGGCACATTTTGGACGAACGACATCGCCGCATCATACGGCATCGAATTGTATCCCATTCACGGCGGATCCTTTTATTTGGCGCACGACACCACCTACGCCACCCGTTTGTGGAAGGAGATGGCGAAAAATACAGGCATTTTGACCAACCAAGCCAACGACAACCTTTGGCACGATGTATATTGGGAGTTTTTGGCCTTTACGAACCCAGCGAAGGCCATCGAGTTGTACAACAGCAACCCCAATCGCAACCTCAAATTCGGCATTTCGGATGCCCAAACCTACCATTGGTTGCACTCACTCAACGCCCTCGGTCGATTGAACCCCGGCATCACCGCCAATCATCCGCTGGCCGTGGCATTTACCAAAGGCAATAAAACCATCTATGCGGCAAAGAACAATGGCAACGACACCCTGAAGGTGACCTATTCGGATGGATACATTTTCACAGTGCCACCGCGCAAATTAAAGACCAGTCTCGACAGCGACATC
>CANHGC010000153.1 GCA_947460045.1 Bacteroidota bacterium
CGGGTTCAATTGAGTGCTGCTCATGAATTTGAGCACATCGACAAAGCCATTGCAGCATTCACCAAAGTGGGTAAATCATTGGGCGTAATTGCCTAAACCCCTATATTTGTTTTTTAGCAAAATTTATTATGTCTATTTGGAGAAAGAAATCGTTAGAAGCATTATTACAGCAAGCTCAGGGAAGTAATTTGAAACGCACTTTGGGCGCGGGTAGTTTAATCGCTTTGGGAATTGGTGCAATCATTGGTGCCGGATTGTTTGTTAGAACTGCAGCGGCAGCGACTGATGCTGCTGGCTCGGGTGTGACATTGTCGTTTATTGTTGCGGCAATTGGCTGCGCCTTTGCGGGATTATGCTATGCAGAGTTTGCTGCGATGATACCCATTTCTGGAAGTGCATATGCCTACAGTTTTGTTACAATGGGCGAGTTGGTTGCATGGGTAATTGGCTGGGCATTAATTATGGAATACGCATTGGGCGCCGCTACTGTTTCAATAGCGTGGAGTGAGTATCTGAACAATCTGCTAGGGAATTCGATACCCTATCAATGGTGTCACTCGCCGTTTGAAAAACTCTATCAAGCGTCTGCGGATGTTATTACGCAAATCCAAGCGTTGCCAGGTAATTGGGTAGGAATTGAAAAAGGTTTCTTAAATGCGGATCAATTTGCTAAGCTGCCAGCAGAGATTGTCTCTCAAGTTACAATCACCTCTGGAATTATGAATATTCCTGCTCTGGTAATTCTATTGGCTTTGACATTGTTATTGATTAAAGGAACCCAAGAATCGGCTACTGTAAACGCAATTATTGTGTTCGTTAAAGTAGCTATCGTTTTGGTTTTTATTGTGGTAGGATGGCAATTCATCAAACCCGAAAATCATACGCCTTACCTAATTCCAGAAGGAACAATTGGTCATGAAGGGTTCTTTAAATGGGGCTGGGGTGGTGTACTTGGAGGCGCAGCAATTGTATTTTTTGCATTCATTGGATTTGATGCTGTAAGTACAACAGCGCAAGAGGCAAAAAACCCGAAAAGAGACATGCCAATCGGCATTTTGGGTTCCTTGGCCGTTTGTACAGTTTTATATATTCTTTTTGGTCACGTGCTAACCGGGGTTGCTCATTGGAGCGAATTTGCTACTGCAGGTAAAGAAGCTTCTGTTTCCTATGTCATTAAAACATATATGAGTGGATATGAATGGCTTGGTACAAGTGTAACATTGGCAATATTGGCTGGATTTTCTTCTGTAATATTGGTAATGTTAATGGGACAAAGCCGAGTTTTTTACTCAATGAGTCAAGATGGATTAATTCCCAAAGCATTTGGTGAATTGCACCCCAAATATAAAACGCCGTTTAAAGCAAATTGGATTTTATTCCTCTTTGTTGGGGCATTTGCGGCATTTGTTCCTGGCAGCATTGCAGGAGATTTAACTTCATTTGGAACGCTGTTCGCATTTGTTCTGGTTTGTATTGGAATTTTACTAATGCGTAAAACCAATCCAGAGTTGGCAAGACCTTTTAAAACACCTTTGGTGCCGTTGGTGCCCGTGTTGGGTATTTTAGTTTGTACTGCAATGATTATTGCTTTAGATGCATTTACGTTGAAAGCAGCAGCGGTGTGGATGCTTGTGGGATTTGTAGTTTATTTTGCCTACTCTCGGAAAAACTCCAATCTCAACAATAAACCGTAAGTCTTATTCATGTTTCTTAAAAGGCTTGGTAACACCAAGCCTTTTTTGTAATATGCCTTTGCAAACACAATGACAACAACGAAAAAACTGGGTTTATTTGATTCGGTATTGCTGGTTTCTGGCAGTATGATAGGAAGTGGTATTTTCTTGGTTACCGGTGATATGACCCGACAGCTCGGAAACGGACCGCTGGTTTTGCTGGCCTGGATCCTTACCGGGGTAATTACCCTCATGGCAGCCCTTAGTTTTGGTGAGCTCGCTGCAATGATGCCCAATGCAGGAGGTCAGTACAATTTTATCACCCGCATCTATGGCAAACGCATGGGTTTTGTCTACGGTTGGGCCGTATTCTCCGTGATTCAAACCGGTGTGATCGCGGCGGTAGCCATGGCCTTCGCCAAGCACCTGGGCATATTTGTTTGGGGACACGACAAAGTGGTTACAACGCTGGCGTGTTGTGGTTATCGTTTTTCGTTGCTTTCAGGACAGTGTATGGCGATAGCGAGCATTGTATTGCTTACTGGCATCAACAGTTTGGGAATCCAAGAAGGGAAATGGGTACAACGCATTTTTACATTGGCCAAATTGGTTGCACTGGGGGCCCTCATTATTGGCGGTTTATACGTGCTCATGGGTGGTTCGCTCAATGGCGCACACAATTATTTCTGGTCTAACATGTCGGATGGATTGAATGCCTCAAAGTACGTCCCAGCCAACCCCGATGCTACAATCAATTCCATTGAACCCGTAAAAGGCCTTTGGGAGTCTATCTCAGGAATGACATTGATGTTGGCATTTGCCAGCGCCATGGTGGGCAGCTTATTTTCATCGGATGCTTGGCAAGGAATTACTTTCATGTCGGCCGAGGTTGATAAGCCCAGCAAAACCATCCCCAAGGCGCTGTTGTATGGCACCTTTATCGTTACAATGGTCTATTGCTTAGCCAATGTGGCTTATATGACTTTGCTGCCCTTAAAAGGCCTTAATTGGGCCGAGGCGATGGCTGCAGTAGGTCCGGATGGTTGGGCTGAGAATTTTAGTTTGGGTTTGGCTCATGCCGATCAAGATCGTGTGGGTGTTGCGGCATCTTCTGTGCTGATGGGTTCTACCAACGACGCTTTAGCGGGTTCGATGGGACTGTTGTTTATGGCCGGTTTGATTGTAGTAAGCACATTTGGCTGCAACAATGGTTTGATTTTGGCCGGTAGTCGTTTGTACAAGGCGATGGCAGACCACGGCTTATTTTTTAGAAAAGCGGCCACATTGAATGCGAAAAACGTTCCTTCCAATGCTTTATGGATGCAGGCTTTTTGGGCCAGTGTGTTGTGTTTGAGTGGTAGTTACGGCGATTTGCTGAGCTATTGCACATTTGCATCGCTCTTGTTCTACATCATTACGGTTGCTGGTGTGATGATTTTGCGCAAACGTGAACCTGAGGCCGAAAGGCCTTACAAAGTATGGGGCTATCCCTATTTGCCCGTTGCTTATCTCATCTTAGCGGGATTTGTGGCCGTGGGAATTTTGGTCAGTCAATTCAATATTGCCATGACCGGTATTGGCATCGTGGCTTTGGGTTGGCCCATTTATCGCTTCTTTCAACGACAAGAAAAATAACTGGCCAAAGGCCATGAGCATCGCGCAGAAAAACGCGTGAGTGCCACAAAGTCGGTTTAATTCAGGTTTTCAACGGCAACGGCTGATTCAAAGTCGAACCGTTTATTCCGGAATTGTGCCTGCATCGAAAGCTGTGGGAGTAAATCGCCCAGTTGATCCAAATACAAACTCTGATCGCCATCGCTAAGGGCTTCATTGGGTTGATTGTGCACTTCGATAATCAATCCATCGGCACCGGCTGCAATCGCCGCACATGAAACGGGAGATACCAAATCGCGAAGACCTGTACCCTGGCTTGGATCGAGGATGATGGGCAAATGACTGAGTGTTTTGATCAACGGTATCGCTGCAATATCGAGTGTGTTTCGTGTGGCTGTTTCAAAAGTGCGAATGCCTCTCTCACACAAAATTACTTTTTCGTTTCCGCTGCTCACAATATACTCGGCTGCCAACAACCATTCTTCGATGGTACTGCTCATTCCGCGCTTCAGTAGAATCGGCTTACCACATTTTCCCAGTGCTTTAAGCAAGGGGTAATTCTGCATGTTGCGCGTTCCCACTTGAAGAATATCGGCATAGGTCACGAGTTCATCAATTTTATCGATGCTCATGATCTCAGATACCACAGCCAAACCGTATTTGTCGCCAGCTTCGCGTAGGAGCTGAAGCCCTTCGGTTTTTAAACCTTGAAAGGAATAGGGACTGGTTCTGGGTTTGTAGGCACCACCTCGAAGAAACTTGATGTTCTTCTTGGCCAAATATTCTGATATGGTGAAGATTTGTTCGCGGTTTTCAACGGCACAAGGACCGGCAATCATCATCAAATCTTTCCCGATAGTAACACCATTCACAACGAATGTGGTGTCTTCTTGTTTCCATTCGCGACTAACGAGTTGATATGGTTTGCGGGTTCCCATAGTGATGAAACAATGTTGCGTTAATTGGGTTTCGTATAAGTGATAATTAATTTTGTTTTTGAGTGATCAATGGCGGCCCTTGCACCAATTACTGGGTTGTCTGATGGCAGTGCCAAGAATAAACCGAGGTTGGTGTTGAGTTCTCTGAAGTATTGATCGTTCAAAATGTTCTGAATATGCCTTGTTACGGTGAATCTGTAACATTTTTTGCTTTCATCGTATACGCCTCCGAAGGAATTTGGAGAAAATGCGGCGTCATCAATGAGTTTGTTTCGCGTGCTGTTTTTGTTCAATGGTTGGAACAAATTCAATCGTGGAGGAGCAAAATGTGTTGGCGTGGTGATGTTGTTTGTGTAAAACAAGATCTCTGCCTTGTTGATTCCTACATTTCCGCTTTTGATGAGGTTGTGGATGTATGGAATCTGAATTTCTGTTTTGAGTCCGCTCAATGCCTGCACATAGGTTACTGGGTAATTGTCTTTTTTCTCCAGTTGATTCAAAATTTCTTGTGGGTATGGACCTGTTTTACCTTGATTCACAATGTTCGATTTTCCATCAAACCCGAATATAAAAGTGCTCGTATCGTTGTAGTACAACAAAATTTTTGCGCGATAAGACAGGGAAATAATGTTGGCAAGATCGAATACCGCGTAACCGCCTTCACCGGGCATGAGTTCATCGTTTTCAGGTAC
>CANHGC010000154.1 GCA_947460045.1 Bacteroidota bacterium
ATGATTTCATGGTCCGCAGATGATTTTCTCAATAGATAGCTGCTGTGATTCTCTAAAGAATAGGCATCCAAAATGGGTTCATGGTTGTTTTTTAAAATGAGTTCATTGATTTTATCCAGGCCTTTTGGGGACGCTAGCTCAGAAATGGATTTTTGCCATTGGATACAATTATTGCCTGTTAAATACTCAAAAGCAGATTCCAAATTGTTTGTGTATTTCACCACAAACCACAAATTCGAATAGGCGGTTTTGCTGTATTGTTTTTCAATCTGATGCCAAATCCGTCGGCCATAAATCTGTTGGGCGATGGGCTCAATGATGTTGATATTCTTGAAACTGCCTTTGTTTAAATAGTATTTGTATTCTCCTTCTGCGTGAATATCCCACCCCAAAGAAGCCCAATGGGCGAAAAATCCTTGTGAGAACCAATTCGGTATTTTATAAGTGCCGGAACGACTCATTTTTTGCTGAATACTGCTACCATGCAAAAATTCATTGATCACGAAATGTGCCAAACAGTATCTGATTTGCATTCGAATCTGGCCGAATTGTGTGCCCATGAAAATGGGGTAGTGATTGGCGGTTGCGGCCGTGTTTGATTTTTGAAATCGTTCCAACCAAACGGGGTGTTTCTGCAAGGCAGTTTGGTATTGAGCGACTTGATTGTAGAGTTGAATGTGAAAATGGCTCGACGATTTAAACCCCAACAGGGTCTCCAACTCTTGCATGTCTTTGCTGCAAATTGCAAAAACCGAATCCAATATCGCAACAGGGATTTCGGATTGTTTGTCTGTTGCTTCAGTTTGCGCGCCAACCACAATTCTATTGAACTGAAAGGTTTGGGAAAGTAGCGAATGTGAAAAAAATACAGGGATGAATGCGAAAAATGTAATCACCCAAACTTTAAGAAGTTTGAAAAAGAGGGGAATGATGAAACTGAATTCACTCGTTTTCATGGCTGTGTGTCGAAGATACGTACAACAAACACCAATCGCAAATGCCACAATCTACTTACCTTTGCAATCATGAATTCATCCACTACAAACCATTTTATTGAATTAGAAAATCAATATGGAGCGCACAATTATCACCCGCTACCAGTAGTTTTATCAAAGGGTAAAGGCGTTTTTGTGTGGGATGTTGATGGAAAACAATATTTCGATTTTTTATCAGCCTATTCAGCTGTGAATCAAGGTCATTGTCACCCCCAAATCATCGCAGCACTTCAACAACAAAGCGAAAGAATTACATTAACAAGTAGGGCATTCCACAACGATCAATTGGGTCCATTTGAAAAGTATATCACCGAGTTGTTGGGTTATGATCGTGTTTTGCCAATGAATACAGGTGTTGAAGGAGGGGAGACGGCTATTAAACTCGCTAGGAAATGGGGATACCAGGTGAAAGGCATTCCATCAAATCAAGCTATAATCGGATTTGCTTCAGGCAATTTTTGGGGCAGAACAATCGCCGCAATTTCAACATCACAAGACATTGATAGTTATGGCGACTTTGGTCCATTCGTACCGGGATTTGAAATCGTACCTTACAATGATTTGGATGCCCTAGATCGTTTATTGCAAAATGGAGATGTAGCCGCATTTATGGTAGAACCCATCCAAGGGGAAGCTGGAGTGATTGTGCCCAATGATGATTACCTGAAAGGTGTTCGTTCATTGTGTAACAAATACAATGTATTGTTTATTGCCGATGAAGTCCAAACAGGTTTGGGAAGAACAGGAAAAATGTTGTGTTGTGACCATGCCGAAATTAAGCCCGATATTTTGGTTCTCGGAAAAGCCCTCGGCGGCGGCGTGTTTCCCGTGAGTGCCGTACTTACAAGCGATGAGGTGATGAATGTGCTTCATCCCGGTCAGCATGGATCTACTTTTGGAGGTAATCCAATGGCCTGTGCCGTTGCAATGGCTTCATTGAAAGTTTTGGTTGATGAAAATTTGGTCAATAACGCGGCTACAATGGGTGAGTTGTTTAGAGAAAATTTAAGAAATATCGCTTCTCCCATTATTTCTGAAGTGCGAGGTAAAGGTTTGCTCAACGCCATCGATATCTTGCCATTTGGCAATGGAAAAACGGCATATGATGTGTGTTTGGCATTGAAAGACAATGGATTATTGGCCAAACAAACCCATACTCACACCATACGATTTGCGCCTCCTTTGAACATTACACACGAGGAAGTAGAACAAGCTTCTGCGATTATATCAAACACAATTCGTGAAATTGCGAAATAATATCTAGGAATTTTCGTATTTTTGCAGTCCAGCTCGGGTGGCGGAATAGGTAGACGCGCAGGACTTAAAATCCTGTTTTCAGTAATGAGAGTACGGGTTCGATTCCCGTCCCGAGCACAAATGAAGAAGATTGTATTATCAATCGTTCTAATTGTTGCTGTTTCTTGCAACAACCATCGAAATTCGGGAAGATTTATCAGTGAAACAGACACAGCCTATTCCGAGGATGTGAGAAGTGTGTCGGCCAAAATCAATCAAAACCCCAACGATGCGGAACTCTATTACAAAAGAGGCAACACGTTTTATTACGAAAAACGATTCAAAGACGCTATCCTGGATTTTGATGCTGCCATAACGCTCAACAACAATCAACCACTATATCACCTTCGCTGCGCTGAGTCATGGATTTCGCTCGATTCAACCAATTCAGAGAAAACCAAATCACACCTGCTCAAAGCCATCGAGCTGAAGCCCAATTATTTTGCCGCCATGTCTTTATTGGGCAAGTATTATCTGGCTCGACAACAATACAAAGAAGCCGTTGATAGTTACACGAAATTGCTCAATGAGCCGGAATTTTCAGATCAATCCTATGTGATGATCGCAGTGGCATATAAAGAACAAAAAGATACGGTGAAAGCTGAGGCGTTTATTGACAAAGCGCTCACAGTAAATCCACAAAATTTCGATGCCGTGATGCAAAAAGTGCTGATTCTTTTCAATAGAAATGACCCGCAATTGCTCCAATGGTCTAACAAAGCCATCCGCATGAATGAATTTAGTGATGAAGCACTTTACACCCACGCTTTGATTCTCCAAAAGCAACAAAAGTATTCCGATGCTGTGGGTTACTATGAAAGAGTGGTAAAGGTAAATCCCAACCATACGCTGGCCCATTACAATGTGGCAGTGATCCAATCTCTGTTTGAGAATTATGATGAAGCCATTGATTGGAGCGATAAAGCATTGGATCTGAATCCCGAATTTGCTCAGTCCATGGCGTTAAAGGGTTTTTGTTACGAAAAAATGGGCAACAAAAAAGCGGCTCTGCAAGAATACAAAGCCGCTTTGTCTGTAGATCCTAACTTGGCGTCTGCCAAAGAAGGACTATCGAATGTTCGTTAATTAACGCTTTTTCAAAACCACCTTTGAGTAAATGTACTCTGTGGTTCCACCGAAATTGTAAAGATATTTTCTGCGAAGAACGATTTGCTCGCCAGTGAGCGATGCAATGTCCCAAGTGTAATTGAAAACGGTTACTTGCGCTGCATCAGCACTTGCCATATTCCAAGCCAATTTCTCTGTTAATGCTTCAGTAGGTTCACATTTCACACTTGAACGGTTGATTTCAACTTGCGATGTAGAAATGAAATTGTAGAAATCATCCTTCATACAAGCTTCGATGTTGTCAAAATTGTCCTGGCTAGAACTGTCGTTCCATGAACTCAACTCCCAAGCATGCATCATAAATACTTCCTGCTTGGTTTTTCCACTGATGTCGATGGCACCTGAATTGGATCCGCCAGACTCACAAGATGTTGCAAAAAACAATGCAACCGCCGATAAACTTAAAATCAATTTTTTCATAATGTGTCCCAAATATAAGTACCGTTTGCAATCTACCCAAACATCATTTCAAATCATTAATTACTTCCGCCGCCATTCTCAGTCCAAAAAGTGCTGGCATGAATGATATCGTTCCATAGAACGACTTCTTAAAGTTGCTTCCATCTGTGAGTCGAACCGAATCTCTGCATATCTCCCCCTTATTGAAAACAGTTTTAAAACCCGTATGAATCCCATGTTTGTGCAATCGTTTTCTCACGGTTTTGGCAAAAGGACAATTAAAGGTATTGCCTATATCCGTTACATCAACCAAAGAGGCATCCAATTTACCACCGGCACCCATACTGGCAATGAGCCGTTGCCCATTTTCAATGCAACTTCTGATCAGAAATACTTTGGGAGTTATTGAATCAATGCAATCCATCACATAGTCGTACTTTTCACTAGCGACCAACTCACGTGTGTGCTCTGGTCTTTGGAAAGAATCAATCACGGTGAGGTTTACATCGGGGTTAATATCGCGAATGCGATCTGCCATTAATGCCGCTTTTTTGAGACCTACTGTGCTGCTCAATGCGGGAAGCTGTCTGTTCTTATTGGTTTTATCCACGATATCACCATCAATGATGGTTAAATTCCCTATGCCTGCGCGAGCAACAAACTCTGCAGCAAAACTACCCACACCCCCAAGACCTACAATCAATACCTTGCTATTGGCCAATTTTTCTACAGAATCCTTTCCAATGAGCAGTTCGGTGCGTTCTAACCACGATAAATCCATAACTGCAAATTTAACATCATTCTAAGTACCTTTGTTTTCTATGGAAAGATTGAGGAAATTTTGTGCCCTTTTACTGCTGATTTTCAAGTTTATTGGCGCATCATCTGCGCAGGATGTGAAGAATTTGCCCAAGCTCGATTCCAAACAAATATTGAGTCCAAGCGCACAGATTTTTTCCAATCCTACTCTTAGGATGGACTTGGTACCATCTTACAATGGGAAATACGATGCGCAAATGTTGGTTAATGAGGTATTTGCTGCGCCTTTTGGTGTCGATATTTTATCTGAAATACCAGATAA
>CANHGC010000155.1 GCA_947460045.1 Bacteroidota bacterium
ATCAGATTTACCACCGTGGGATTTGATCGTGAAAAAAAATACCGCTTCGATATGTGAAAAGACAGTTTGATGGCGTTTTTCTATTATCAACAGACAACCAACAGCCTGCTATCAATGGTTAAATTAATCTTTAGGTGTGTTCAAAGACTTCAACAAGTCTTCCATTTTCGATACATAATCCAAGGTATCGTCTTCGTAAAAATGCACTTCCGGCATCTTTTTAACGCTGTTTCTCAAACGTTGAGCCAATGCATGTCGGATTTCTTTGTTCAATGAATCCAATTGCTGCATAATCGCCGCACGGTGGGGGTTGTTGTAAAGCGACAAGTACACTTTCACGTGCCCCAAATCCGGACTCACATTCACCGTGCTAATCGTAACAAAAGCACCGCCCAGCCAATCGTTCTTTTTGATGTTGAACAACTCACTCAAATCGCGTTGAACCTGTTTGCCAAACTTGTCTTGTCTCAATCCCATATTGCAAAGATACAATTCGTTTTAGCACAACAATGCGCGAACCGCTAACTCGTAACCGTTGAGCCCCAATCCGCAAATCAATCCCCTGGCCGAAGAAACCAACAAATCTGTTTTTCTCTCTACCTCGCGTGCGTACACATTGCTCACATGAACCAACACAACGGGAATGTGAATGGCTTTAATGGCATCTGCAATGGCGATGCTAGTATGAGTATACGCAGCCGCATTTAAGACGATGCCCACACAGCCCTCTAATTGGGCCGCCGCTTGCAACAAGTTTACGATTTCCCCCTCTACGTTGGATTGCGAATATCCGATGTGAACCCCGGAAAACCTCTCCTTTAAACCAACCAAATAGTCTTCAAACGATTGATTACCGTAAATTTCTGGCTCTCTCGTTCCCAACAGATTCAGGTTTGGTCCATTGATGATTTCCACGCGATTCATGTAACAAAGGTAACAAGTGTAAATATTTTTCGGATAGTTCCATTTGAATTGAGGTATTTTGCAATTGAAAATGAACAAACCCACAGTTTTCATCACAGGGGCCACCGGTTTCTTGGGCTCACACCTTACCTGCTTGTTGTTAAAGCAAGGATATAAGGTTGTTGCCATGCGCAGAAACCCCCAATCCCAAGGGTTGTTTCCCTCTACACACCAATTTCACCAACTGCCCGCCGCGTATCAACCCACTTGGGTTACTGGCGATATTCTCGACATTGATGATCTCACCGAAAACATCAAAAACGTAGATGTGGTTTTTCATTGTGCCGCGATGGTTTCCTTCGAAAAAAAGGACAAAACCGCCCTCATGACCAACAATGTTTTGGGCACCCGAAATGTGGTGAATGCCTGTTTGATGAATCAAATACCCAAGATTGTGTATTCAAGTTCGGTCGCAGCACTGGGTAGAACACCCAACGAATCTGTGATCAATGAAAATACCGAATGGACAGACAGTAAATTCAATAGCCAATATGCCATCAGCAAAAACTTGGCAGAGCAAGAAATTTGGAGAGGCAAAGAAGAAGGCCTACAGGTCACCATGGTTAACCCCGGAATCATCCTAGGTTTTGGCGATGGAAAATCTGGATCCAATCAACTTTATCACATGATTCAAAAAGGACAGCCCCTGTTTCCCCTTGGGAGCAATGGTTTTGTTGGAGTAGAAGACGTTGCCAAGTTGATGCTTTTTCTTTACGAAAACAACCTTTGGAACAACCGCTATCTGTGTGTTTCCGAAAACCTAAAATACCAACACCTTTTTAATCAGCTGGCCGACGCGATGGGAAAAAAACAACCCCGTATCGCACTGTCGGGCATCATCTATTACGCCGGTGTTTTTGTTTGCAAACTGCTTGAAACCCTGAGATTGCCCAGCCCCATTCCAAGCGAAAACATCATCACCTCTTCGCAAGAGAGCCATTACCAAACCATTCACAGCGCCTCCCTGCAATCATTTCAGTATACACCCATTCGCGCAGTAAACTATTATGCACTCATGGCCCTGGGTTTGTTGAATAAAGACGCAATCAACCAAAACAATTGACGTACCTTTGCACCAACATGAAGTTTGGTGTTGTAATTTTTCCCGGATCCAACTGCGACCAAGACCTAATTAAGGTGTTGCAAACCTACACAACGGAACCCGTTTTAAAACTTTGGCATAAAGACACAGACCTAGAAGGTTGTACTCACATTTTTGTGCCTGGTGGTTTTTCCTATGGCGATTACCTTCGCTCTGGAGCCATCGCTAAATTATCCCCCATCATGAAAGCCGTTGCCGATCACGCCGATAAGGGTGGTTTTGTTTTGGGTATTTGCAATGGATTTCAAATTCTTTGCGAAAGCGGACTTCTGCCCGGCGCACTGTTGCGTAACACCAACATGAAGTTCAATTGCAAAAACGTTTATCTCACACCAGGTAACACCGAGCTGATCGCCACAAGAAAAATCGAAGACAAAGATGTTTTGTGCGTGCCCATCGCCCACGGTGAAGGCCGTTTTTTCTGCGACGAAGCCACTTTGAACGAGATTGAATCCAACGGACAAGTTTTCTTCCGCTATTGTGATGAAAATGGAAACGTGACCAACGAGGCAAACCCCAATGGATCGCTGAACAACATCGCAGGTATTTGCAACGCAGGTAAAAATGTGTTTGGCATGATGCCCCACCCCGAAAGATGCGCCACCGATTACCTCCTCAACGTGGATGGTAAAAAAGTGTTCGATAGCATTTTTTAATCCCTTTCGCTTTTAACGGATTCCAATTGCATTTGGTCGATTAAGGCCATAATAAACTTTTTATGTAACAACATTTTGGGGGTAGAGTGCGTCTATTGTGTATTCGATTTTAGTTTAACATCAATCGACACAACCATGAAAAGCCAAGCAAAAAACAGCGCAAAGGGGATGACCATCAAAAAGATTTGCCCCCGTCAACACACAGACAAAGGCCTTTCACAAAATGCAGCCGGTGTTTGAGTGTAGATCTTTAACCCACTCACGTCGCGTCAGCCTGTTTTATAGCTGACTTTCTTTTAGTCGTTCCGCGTTTTCTGCGACCTGCAGCGCGTTCAATATTTCCTGAATATCGCCATTCATTATGGCAGACAGATTATACAGCGTTAAACCAATTCTGTGATCTGTTACGCGGCCTTGGGGGTAGTTGTAAGTTCTTACTTTCGCGCTTCTATCGCCCGTACTTACGAGGGTTTTTCTTCTCGATGAAATGGCTTCGATGTGCTTTGTATATTCAATTTCATACAACTTTGTAGCCAACATTTTCATCGCTTTCTCTCTGTTGCCCAATTGATTTCGTTCTGTTTGACAAACCACAACCAATCCGGAGGGTATGTGTGTGAGCTGCACTTTGGTTTCTACCTTGTTCACGTTCTGTCCGCCAGCACCACCACTTCGGCTCGTTTCCATTTTAACATCGGCGGGGTTTAACTGTACGTCAACCTCCTCCGCTTCCGGCATAACAACAACGCTCACGGCCGATGTGTGAATACGCCCTTGGCTTTCTGTTGCTGGAACCCTTTGAACGCGATGAACACCACTCTCGTATTTTAATATGCCATAGGAACCCACGTTGGGTACCTCAAAAATAACTTTACTGTAACCACCCGCCGTGCCTTCTGTTTCCTCAACCACGGAAAGCTGCCAACCCATATCGTCGATATATCGTTGGTACATCCGAAACAAATCACCCGCGAAAATACCGGCTTCATCGCCCCCGGTACCAGCCCGAATTTCAACCACTGCCGGTTTTGCATCTTCTGGATCCTTGGGCAGCAATTGGATGCGTATCCTTTCTTCTAGTTCTGCTTGCTGTGGCTCGAGAATGTCTAATTCGTCTTTGGCCATGTCGCGGAGCTCCCTGTCTTTTTCGTTCTTTAATATATCCCTGGCTTCTGCCGTTCTGTGATACCAGTTTTTATACTCAAAATAGGTTGCTACGATTTCTTCAAGATCGCGGTATTCTTTATTCAGCTTCGTGAAACGCCTTACATCGCTGGCCACTTCTGGGCTGCTTAACAGCAATTCGATTTCCTTAAAGTGGGCGTATACCGCTTCTAGTTTTTCTAACATGCAATTACAAAGATACCAATAGTTCTATTTGCGTGCGTTTTGTATGTGCGTTTTGTGCTGGTCTTATGTCCGGATATTTTGTACCGGTACATTTGTGCCGGTCTTATGGCAGATGTTATTTGTCAACCGTTTTTATGCACCGCCGCCGTGTTTGAGGGCCAATTCAACAATTCTACGGTCTCTCCATCAAATGCCGCGTATTGACTGCCATGGAGCCATTCTCCAAGATTTATATATCTACTTTTTTCGCCGATATGAACGTCTAATACCAAATGTCGATGTCCGAAAATGTAGTAATCTATAGGGGTTTTTTGATTTTCCTGAGCGTGTGCGATCGCAAACTGTGTGAGGTATTCCTGTTGATCGCCCAGATAATTGTCTTCTTTGGGGTTTTGTGCTAACCGACTTTTTTTACTAAACCGATGCGCCATAGCAACTCCGATATCGGGGTGTAACCAACGGAATAGAAAGCGAGCGAAGCGAGCGAGAAATATTTTTTTTAAGACCTTGTATGAATTATCTCCCGGACCCAATCCATCGCCATGGTGCAAGAAAAAACTCTTGCCATAATGTTCCACCACAAGTTCGTTTTTAATCAATTCTACACCGCATTCATTCACCAAATACTCCGATAACCACAAATCATGATTACCAGGAAACATGACCACCTTAGTACCGTTATCAGTAATTTTAGCTAGCGTTCCAAAAAATCTCACAAACCCCCTTGGAACCACTTTTTTATATTCAAACCAAAAATCAAAAATATCACCCATTAAGTAAATGAC
>CANHGC010000156.1 GCA_947460045.1 Bacteroidota bacterium
CAGTTCATTGATGAGCCAAACTTGATCGAAGATTTCCCCAGCGGTGAGGTTTCTCATCCGTTTGAGGTACCCTGTGGCGCAGAATTTACAATCGAGGGAGCACCCCACTTGTGAACTCACGCAGGCGGTGGTTCTGCTACTTGTGGGGATGAGTACGCCTTCCACTTTGTTGCCATCGTGCATTTCAAAGGCCACTTTGATGGTACCGTCTTTGGAATGTTGGGCGGTGAAGATTTTGGCAACATGGAAGGTGAAGGCCTCGTGGAGTTTTTCTCTCAAAGGTTTGGAGAGGTTGGTCATTTCCTCGAAGCTTCGGGCACCTTTTTGCCACAGCCACTGATAAATTTGTTTGGCCCTGAAAGAGGGTTCTCCCATGGCTTTGAGCGCTTCCGTGATTTGCGGAATCTCAAGATCGCGAATGTCTTTGCGCTGGCTCATGGGTTGTGCGGTTATTTTTTGCGATAGAAAAGGCTAATGGGCACACCGGTGAGGGGAAACTTTTCGCGCATTTTATTTTCTAGGAAGCGGGTATAGCTTTCGGCCACGTACTGCGGCAAATTGCAGAAAAGGGCGAATGCCACACGTTTGCTAGGCAGCTGGGTAACGTATTTGATTTTTACGAATTTTCCTTTTTTGCTTGGTGGAGGCGTGGCTTCCATGATGGGCAAAATGAAATCGTTGAGTGCACGGGTTGGAATTTTAACGCTGAGGTTATCGAACACTTGCAAAATGGTTTCCATGCCTTGGAATACCCTTTGTTTGGTGAGTGCCGACACGTACATGATGGGTACGTCTACGAAAGGCGCGATTTCCTTGCGGATGTTCTCGGTGTATTCCAAGTGGGTGTTGGATTCTTTCTCTACCAAATCCCATTTGTTTACCAAGATCGCGATGCCTTTTCCTTGGCGATGTGCCATCCAAAACAGATTTAAGTCTTGGCTTTCCATGCCCAATGTGGCATCCAATACGAGTACAACCACATCGGCGTTTTCCAGCGCGCGCAAACTGCGCATCACTGAATAGAATTCGATGTTTTCGTTGACTTTGCTTTTTCTACGGATTCCGGCTGTATCGATCAGCACGAATTCTTTTCCATAGGCTTTGTAGCGGGTATCGATGCTATCGCGGGTGGTTCCAGCGATGTTGGTTACGATGTTGCGATCTTCGCCGATGAGGGCGTTGATGAGGCTTGATTTTCCTACGTTGGGTCTACCTACGATGGCGATGCGCGGGAGGCCTTCGATGTGCAGTTGGTCTGGCTCTTCGCCTTTTAGGAATTCAACCACTTCATCGAGCAAATCACCTGTTCCTGAACCGTTGGCCGCAGAAACTTCATGAAAGTGATCGAAACCCAATGAGTAAAACGAGGCGGTTTCCATACGCAAACGATCATTGTCGACCTTGTTCACACAAAGAACCACGGGTTTTTTGCTTTTGCGAAGAATGTGGGCGAAGTCTAAATCGAGCGGGTTGACATCGGTTTGCACGTCGACCACAAAAATCATGACGGCGGCTTCTTCGATGGCGATATGCACTTGGTCGCGGATGGCGGCTTCAAAGGTATCAGAACTTTCGGGGACGAATCCACCGGTATCGATAACGGTAAAATCGATGCCATTCCAATCGGAAAAACCGTAATGGCGATCGCGGGTAACACCACTGTAATCGTCTACAATGGCTTTAAATTCGCCGGTTAAGCGATTGAAAAGGGTACTCTTGCCTACGTTCGGACGGCCGACAATGGCTACAATTCTGCTCATGAACCCGCAAAGATACAACCACGCGCTGTGGATTGTATATTTGTGATATGCTTATTTCTATGATTGCTGCGGTGGGGGAGAACCTTGAATTGGGTGCGGGCAATGAATTGTTGTGGCATTTGCCCGATGATTTTGCTTGGTTTATAAAGCACACCAAGGGCAAGCCGGTGATTATGGGGCGGAAAACCATGGAGAGTTTGGGTAAGCCGTTGAAAAATCGGACCAACATTGTACTCACTTCTCAGGCGCATGTTTTGCCGGGCTTTGAGCGTGCAGAGAATTGGGAGCAGGCGTTGGCATTGGCGGAAACGGCCATTGAGCAGAAGCGGGCGGCGCATCAAGGCACAGAGGAAGGTGAGGTTGTAGTCGTGCCCAATGAAATCATGATCATTGGTGGGGGAGAAATATATAAACAGGCTTTGGGCTTTTCGAATCGAATGTATCTCACGCGTGTGAGTGCTGCATTTGTGGGTGCCGACACCTTTTTTCCATCTTGGAATGAGGGATTATGGAGTTTGGATTTTGAGGAAAATCATCTGGTAGATGAAAAACACAAGTATGCATTTGATTTTCAAGTGTTCAATCGGAAGACTTTGAGTTGATAGCGAGGTGGCTAATAGTGGTATTGGTGCTATTTGCAAGTCATTTGCAAGCGCAGACCATTTCCCAATTGCGGCTGATTGGTTTACATCGAACCAAGCCCCAAATTATTTATAGAGAGTTGGGTTTTGAACCGGGAAGGCCTTTGGCGTATTCCGATTCGATGAAGCTGATTTGGCAGCAGCGTTTACAAACGTTGAAATTGTTTAACCAAGTTGAAATTCAACCTTACAATGGCGGGGATACATTGACCATTGATTTTTTGGAGCGTTGGTATTATTGGGTTCAGCCCGAGGGTGGTTTTGCGGATCGCAACTTTCACAGTTGGTGGAAGAACAAAGAATTATCGCGACTTTGGATGGGAGGCACACTGAGGGTAAACAACCTTTTGGGAGAGCAAAAAGGATTGATTTTTCGTGCGGTTTTGGGTTACAATCAAGCCTTTGGGTTGGGTGTGAGTGTGCCATTTTTGAAAAGTCGCCATTGTAATTCATGGTTGGTTTTTTGGGAAAATCAGAAGAACCACGAAATGGGGGTGAATTCGATTCAGAATCAATGGCAATTTTATCGCTTGAATGATGGGTTTGTTCAGGATTTGAGTCAATTGCGCATCGAATGGAAACACAGATTTGAGTTTCATCAGCAATTGGCGGTGCAGATGAAGTTTCAACGTTTTGGGGTTGACACATCGGCGTGGTTAATCAATCCTGATTTGATGTTGAAAGAAGCTCGGCTTGACATGGCGGATCAAAAGGGACTGTTGAATCAAGGTACGGTCACGTTGGGGGTTGGGGGTGTGAGAGATACGCGAAATTTTATTCATTATCCCACTTCGGGCAGTGAGTGGAAATACGGTGCAATGGTTTACCTACAAACCATGAAAGGTCCCATTCGCAATGCCCTGGAATTGGAGTCGAGGTACCGCAAATTTTATTCGATTTCGAGCAGAAGGTCATTGGCTTGTATGGTTTTGGCTCGATATCGTATGGGTGAAATCACTTACCCATTGATGAGGCAAATGGGCTATGGTATGGATTATGTAAGGGGCTTTGAGTCTCAGGTAATGGATGGAAACGGATTGATTTTGAGTAAGTTGGCCTTTCGTTATGCGGTGCTACCAAACAATACCAAAATGAATTTGGGAATATTGCCAAAAGCATACGAAAAGATACCAATTCAGGCTTGGTTCAATATCTTTGCAGACGTGGGACGGGTTCTTCAACCATATCAGCGCAATTTGAATCCCCTGGGAAATCAAACTTTGGGTTCTGTGGGATTTGGTTGCGATGCATTGATTTATTACGATGCATTGGTAAGAACCGACCTCAGTTTTAACCCAAATTTTAAGCGCTGGGTATTTAATTTAACTTTTTACCACGCATTGTAGATATGAAAATAGCCGTTTACGCCAAATCAGTTCGGGATCCAAAACACCAAGCGGGTTTTGGGGAGTTGTTGATGGCTTTGGCCGCGAGAGGACATGAAATTTGGCTGCCGCCTTCTTTGGAAGACCACGTGCACATGAACATTGAATCGGGGATGCAAGTGCGGGTGTTCGACCACTTCGTGAAAGGTGAAACCATGGCCGATGTGTTGATTTGTGTGGGTGGCGATGGAACCATTTTGGATACGCTGAGCATTGTAAGGGATACCGGGGTTCCCATTTTGGCCCTCAATACAGGTCGGTTGGGATTTTTGGCCGATGTACAGTTAGAAAATTTACAACATGCATTGGACGATGTAGAAAAAGGGAATTACAGCATTGAGCAGCGGAGTTTGTTGCAGTTGGATTCTTCTCATCCGCTGTTTGATTACAATTATGCGCTGAACGATTTTGTGATTCACAAAAAGGAAACCTCAAGCATGATTGTGGTGCACGCCTATTTGAACGGAGAGTTTTTGAATAGTTATTGGAGCGATGGATTGATCATTTCAACACCAACGGGTAGTACTGGGTATTCACTCAGTTGCGGTGGTCCAATCATCTTTCCCAAAAGCGATAGCATGGTGATCACGCCCATCGCCCCGCACAACTTAAATGTGAGGCCGGTGGTGGTGAGTGACGACGTGGTGATAAGCTTTGAAATTGAAGGCAGGGCCAGTAGTTATTTGGCCAGTTTGGATGCGCGAAGTCAGAGCATTACGGGCGAAGTGAACATGGCCATCCGCAAAGCGGATCACAAATTGAACTTGATGCGTTTGTCGAACATTCATTTTTTGGATACCCTTCGGAACAAATTGCATTGGGGTTTCGACAGACGGAATTAATTGTGTTTTTATGAAGTGTGGGCGGATTGAGATGTTGTTTCAGGGAAAAGGGGCCTCCGCGTTGGTGGGGTCACAGGCGCGAAGATTATGGGTGTTTATTGGGGTGCTTGGTTTGTGGCTCAACAGCGGATTCGTTTCCGGGCAAGTGCCGAAAATTGGCTCCGATACAACGCTAGATGTAGGTACTTGGAACATCGAGTGGTTCGGTGATAGTTTGAACGG
>CANHGC010000157.1 GCA_947460045.1 Bacteroidota bacterium
AGAATTTTTCTAAAGTGAAAATATCGTCGCCACTGGCAATGTGTTCATGTCCTTGATATCCCCCCAAGTCAATGAAAGCTTGCTTTTTGAACATCAGGTTGGCTCCATTTGCCACAGCGGCATTGTGTTTTTGGCTTTCAGCAAAACCTATGGCGATGAGCGCTAGGTTTTCCATCTGTTGATAGACCTGCAAGAGGTTGTTTCGCCCCTGTTTGTTGTTTTTATGATCGTTCACCCAGAGGTAATCTACACGTCCAATGGCCAAATCAGCTTCGTTGGTGAACATGGCATGAAGCATTTCATTGGCGTTGTTTGGATGAAGGCAACAATCGGCGTCGGTGGTTAAAATAATGGGGTGCGTAGCCTGAGAAATTCCCATCGCCAGGGCGGATTTTTTCCCAATTTGGCTTGGCGACATATCTAGTATTTTGACTGGAAATGATTGCCGTATTGACCACGCTTGTATAATCTCTTTGCCATCGTCTGTGCTGTGATCGTTGCAAAAAATGACTTCTAAATCCCCTGAGAATTGCAATTGGGTTAAACTCTCTAGCAATGGCGATATTCTTGGCGATTCATTTCGGAACGGGATGATCACTGTGAGTTGCTTTTTTGAACTTGCCTCGTTTGTAAAAGCCCTACTGCTAGCCTCTTCTCCAGTAGTTAATTTTTCTTGTTTTCTGAGTTTTATCCAAGGGATCAAAAAGGTTGTCCACCAATAAGCATAGCCCGCGATGGCCGCTCCTGAAATCCACAAAGAGAATTCTCCGTGATTCATGAAAACGGTATTAGAGCCCGTGGGCCGTTAAAATCTTCTTTTCGATTTGGGTGGTGGAATAGCCTGGCACAAATTCCAAGGTTTTGACCTCGCCACCATGTTGTAAAACCCAATCTGCCCCAACGATGTTTTCAATGGCGTAGTCGGCGCCTTTCACAAGAATGTGTGGGGTGATGTATTCGATGATTTCTTTGGGGGTGTCTTCGTTGAACAACACCACGCCAGTAACAAAGCCCAACGCGGCCATTACCCTTGATCTTGAGTTCGACGATTGCAAAGGTCTTGCGGGTGATTTTTCCAAACGCTGAACGCTTTCATCGGTGTTGAGCGCCACCAATAAACCATCGCCCAATTGAGACGCTGCTTCTAGGTAGTGAACATGACCGGCGTGCAGGATATCGAAACAGCCATTGGTAAACACCATTTTTTTACCGGCAGCACGGAATTGTGCAATTTGCTCTTTTGCTTGATCCCAGGTCCAGATTTTTTGATCAGTCATTGGTTGTGGCGGTGTTGCGGGTGGCCAAATAAAACAGGAGATAGGCGATTCCCCCAAACACAATCATGAGCAAGTTACTGAATGCCACGGAAAAAATGCCAAAACTGTTGGCATGTACTTCGCTTAGGCCGTAAATGAGGGTTAATCCATAAGCCAGTGTGCCCCAAACTCCGGCTCCACCCGGAATGGGTATGATGACACCGAGCGAGGAGAAAATGACCACGCCCAAGGCATTGGCAATTGTGAGGTGCTCGGTGATGTCTAAGCTCTGTAATGTACAATAAGTGCTCAACCAGTAGCCAATCCAAATGCCGTAAGAAGAGAGGATGAAAACCACGGGCTGTTTCAGGTGAAGCACCGATTGAAGGCCGGCGCTGAATTTTTCGATGAGCGATGGTTCACCTTTGCCTTCGGCTTTTGGCTTGCGGGCTTGCTGTTTTTTCAGGTATCTAACGCCGAAAATGCCCATCAATAAGACTGTTGAAATGGCGGTATAATGCTTCCCTAAAGGGGTGATGATGTATTGATCGAAAAAGCCGTAGAATTCTTGAAATTGGATGCCCAAGCAGAGGAGGCAGAGCGACATTAAAACCAGTAAATCGATGATGCGTTCGGTAACAACGGATCCAACCAACGTAGGTACAGGGGCCTTTTCGCTTTTGGCAGCCATGGCGCATCGCACAAATTCGCCCCCGCGTGAAGTGGCTACATTCACCAAATATCCAATCATAACGGCATAAAAAGCCCTGATTTTATTCAGTGGATACCCTGCGGGCTCGGTGAGCATGTTCCATCGCCAGCCTCGCAGATAGTGGGCGTAAAGCATGGTGACGGTGGCCCCCAAAAGCCAATAAAGGTTGGCATTTTTGACAGAATTGGCGGTTTGTTGCCAATCAATTTTGAACCCAATGGCTGTGAAGACGCCCGCTGCTAGCAGAATCATCAACACTTGGGAGACTATTTTTTTATTGATTTTCAAATGACTTGATTGTTCCTGTCGGGAAACAAGTTGTTGGGTTGATGTACTTTGGCTTCCTCGGGGGTCATTTGCACAAAGGTCATGATGATAAGTTCATCGCCCACCTGTCCTTTTCGCGCCGCGGCACCATTGAGACCGATGATTCCGGTTCCACGTTCCCCTTTGATGATGTAGGTTTCGAAGCGTTCGCCGTTGTTGTTGTTAACGATGAGCACTTTTTGGTTGGCTATCATTCCGGCGGCGTCGATGAGATTTTCATCTATGGTAATGCTACCGGTGTAGTTGAGTTCTGTCTGTGTGAGACGAACGTTGTGGATTTTTGCTTGTAATACCTCAATAAACATGCAATGCAAAGGTAGGATGATTTTGATGTAATTTCGCGACTTATGCAATTTACATCGGGCATTGTGGAACAGGCTGTTGAGGCATTGTCGTCGTTTCCTGGAATTGGGAAGCGAACGGCGTTGCGCTTGGTGATGTATTTGCTGAAGCGACCGGAGATGGAGGTGGCTCATTTGGCGGATGCCTTGCTGAAATTGAAAACGGAATTGCACTTGTGTGAGGTGTGCGGAAATGTGAGCGATCACAAAAAATGTCATGTATGTGTAAACCCGAATCGTTCAGAAGAGGTAATTTGTGTGGTGGAGGATTTCAGTGATCTGATGGCCATTGAATCTACGGCTCAGTTCAAGGGGAAATATCATGTGTTGGGCGGACTGATTTCGCCGATGGATGGTGTGGGTCCGGACGATCTCAACATTGCCTCATTGGTTGGTAGAGTGGAGCATGCTTTGGTGGGTGAGGTGATGATGGCCTTGAGTGCCACGGTGGAGGGCGACACTACGATGTATTATTTGGCGAAGAAGCTCAAGCCGCATGGGGTTACAATTACTTGCATTGCGCGGGGCATCGCCGTTGGTGGAGAGATTGAATATGCAGACGAGGTAACGTTGGGCAGGTCTATCGCACAGCGAACGGAATATTTGTTGTAATTTGCCCAATCGCCAAACCATGCAGCACAAGTTATCGGTTGTTATCGTCAATTACAATGTAAAGTACTTCTTGGAGCAGGCGTTGCGCTCTGTTGAAAAGGCGATTGTTGGTTTGGATACTGAGGTTTGGGTGGTTGATAACAACAGTGTGGATGGCAGTGTGGCGATGGTGAGAGACAAGTTTCCTTGGGTGAAGGTGATTGCGAATGAGGAGAATGTGGGGTTTTCGCGGGCCAACAACCAAGCGATGCGGGAGAGTAACAGTGAATATTTGTTGCTGTTGAATCCAGACACCGTGTTACAGGAAGACAGTTTGGTGAATTGCGTTCAATACATGGATGCTCGCAACGATGTGGGGGCTTTGGGCGTGAGGATGATTGATGGGAAGGGTAAGTTTTTGCCGGAGAGCAAGCGCGGGCTACCTACACCCAGGGTGGCGTTGTATAAAATGTGTGGATTGAGTGGTTTGTTTCCGAAATCGAAGGTTTTTGGGCGATACCATTTGAAATATTTGAGTGAGCACGAAACGCATGAGGTGGATGTTCTCAGTGGGGCATTTATGATGATGCGTGGTAGTGCATTGGAACAGGTGGGGTTGTTGGATGAGGATTATTTCATGTACGGGGAAGACATTGATTTGAGTTATAGAATTGTGCTGGGCGGTTACAAAAACGTCTATTTTTCGGGTACTACCATCATTCACTATAAGGGGGAGAGCACCAAGCGAAAGAGCGCCAATTACGTGAAGGTCTTTTACAATGCGATGGTACTTTTTGCTCGGAAGCACTACAGCAGTTCGATGGCGGGGTGGTTTTCATTTTTTATTCAATTGGCGATTTATTTGCGTGCGGGCGTGGCCTTTTTTGCGCGTTTGGCTGAGCAGATTTGGCTGCCGATCATGGATTTTGCGCTGATTGTGGGTGGTTATGCGGGCATCGCCATGTACTGGGAACGGTATCACAAATTTGTTAGGGGGTATTATCCGGCTGAATTTTATGGTGTGCATGTGCCCATGTATGCGTTGATTGTGTTGTTTGTGGTATGGTTATCGGGCGGTTATGATCGGTTGATGGTGGCGCGCAGGTTGTTTCGGGGCGGTATTGTGGGTGCGATGGTGTTGTTTGCAGCGTATGCGTTTTTACCCAAGGATCTTCAATTTTCTCGGGCGATATTGGCTTTGGGCTCGGCATGGGCTTTGGGCGCATTGTTTTTGAGCAGGGGTTTGGCCCAGGCGATGGGTTGGGGGGGTGTTGGGTTCGATCATGGGGGTCGCAGAAAGGTAGTGTTGGTTGGCGGTGAAATGGAATGTGAGCGGATAGAGCGCTTGTTGAAGTTGGGGCGGGTGAATCACGAAGTATTGGGATGGGTGAGTGTGGGTGCAGGTGAAAATGGTGGTTATTTGGGACATTTGGGACAGCTTTCGGAAGTCTTGGCGATTTATGGCCCAGATTTGGTGATTTTCAGTGGGAAGGATGTTTTGTCTGGTGAGATAATGGCACACATGATTGATTTTCAATCGTCTACGGTACAAGTGAAAATTGCTCCTGAGAT
>CANHGC010000158.1 GCA_947460045.1 Bacteroidota bacterium
CTGCAAACCAAAAAAGGGACCCTAATCGCCGGGAATTTGATCTCCCAAACCCAGCACAACATGCCAGAGCCCATGATCAACTACGACCTGGCCTTCAAACGCCCCGTAGAATATGGCACTCAGGTTTTTAAGAAAACAAAACATTGGGATACCGAGGCTTGGTTGGATTGGCGACAATTGATCGACACGCATACGTTCCGACAAGAAATCATCTCCTTTGGAACGCGTTTGGAGTACCAGTTGTTCGAATTGCACAAACATGCCCTCAATGCCAAAATGCAGGGGTATTTGATGTTGTTACACAAAGGTGGCGAAGGGTTTCGATACTTTTTGCCATTGATGAATCGCAGCACCTATTCTGCTGGTTTTACGGTATTTTCTGATCGCAAAGAGGCCAAATATTGCAACATCCCCAAGTTTACACTGAATGCTTGGGCCTTTTACCAAAAAGACTTTTCTCCCAAATTGTCTCAGCCCATGCGCGAAGGCACTGCCCTGATGGTGAATGTGGGCATTCGATTGAACCGCAGCCAACAATTGATCTTTACCGGTTACCAAGCCAATAAATTCACCACCCCCTTGGGCGCCCAATTTTATCAGTGCGTGAACGAAAGCAATCCCATCTATTTCAGCGATACAAGAAACATCGTTGCGGCCAGATTCATCCAACGGTTTCATTTGGTTTCTCAACGATTCCAACTAGAAAGCAGGCTAGAACCCATTTTTGATTTGGACGAGAAATTCTTGTTGTATTCGCTGGGTTTGTATTTAAAATACGCAATCTGATTCCGCAGATCCAATCAGCGCGATACAATCAAAGGGTATAGGAAAGTCCCCATTCCATGTAATCAGCCGTAGACAAATGGGCTTTTAACCGAGCGATCGCCTGCAACCGCGGATTTATGTGGTAACTCAATCCAACGCCTTCGTAATAGGCCCTTTTGATGTCTTTCGGACGGTATAAGTAGAATCCCGCATCAGCCAAAATCCCCCATCGACCAAACTGCCAACGATGTCCGATAGTCAATGCTACCTCGGTATAATCCTTGAATCCCACTTCGTCTGAATTGGCACCAAATTTTGTGTACGTGTATGACTTATCAAAAAAGACATTCACCCCATAGCGCCAGTGATGCCCTCGATTTCCAGTGGCGTGTTCTGCCACATAATCCACCAAAACATTGGTGAAAGTCGCCCGTTGATCCAGTTCAATCTGCCTGCGACCCATCCTAAAACCAACGCTATGCGTCCATCCCGGCTCTCCCGGAGCGCCACACTCTTCATACGTAGAAGGATGTTTCCAACCACGGTTCGGACATTCCCGCAAATCGCTGATTTCTGTGCGATGAACCCCTAAGCGTTGCTTGTCGTTGTATGGCCGAAAGTAACTATGCACCAAGGATTTCTTCAATCCCAAAGCCAGATAAGGCACATTGATACCAAAATTGGGCTGACTCCAGTTGGCGTTGCTAAAATGCATCAACCCAGCTTCCATATTTAGCTTCCATAGGTGTTCTATTTGGGTACTTTGAGCGATTTTTTTACCCGGCCACGAGGCCAATTCCCAGTGGTGACCCAACTGCATCGTTCCATTCCACCGACTGCCAATGGCCACATTTTTAGGGTTTTCTATAGCATCAAATTTTTGCGTTAAATAGCCCAGACCCATGCTGAACAAGAAATAACCATTGCGACCGGATTGAGCCATCAGCATCGCACCAGATCCTATGCCATATCCCGCAACATCACTGCCAAGGTCCATCAAATTCACAGCAAATCCATAGGTGAGTTTATCCCGAAACGCACCCTGTCCTTCGGGGGCCTTCATCGCTGCGCGGTAGCGAAAACCAATACCATTTACATGTTTATACATCGCCATCATATCGTAATGATGGGGTAGTAAAAATCCTCGGAAAGGTTGAATAGACCATTCGGCCGAATGATTCACAATGGGTGCATAGGCAACCCCTGCGGTTTCTGTGGTTGAATCCAGCGAATTCACTGAGTCCTTGACTGAAACGGCACTTTGAGCACCTACCGCTAGGTTTAGCAGCACAAATGCCATCAAACCGAGCGACTTCCGAAACATTACTTACTCGTTTTATCGGTGGCAAGCACCATTTTAATACCCAAATTCGCACCCACCTGCATCACATCCACCATGTCCTGCACTTTGAGGTCTTTGTCGAGGCGCAAAACCACATTCAATAAACTTTTACCTTCGTCAGACACGCCCGCTTTTTCTTTTTCTTCGGCCAAAATATCGTCCAAATCGTCAAAAGCCACACGGTCTTGTTCTATGTAAATACCCAATTCTTCGGCATCGCCAGAACCTTTATTCTCGATCTTCACCGTCAATGGCAAAGTTTTGGTTTCCATCTGGGTGGTGGTAGAGGCCTTGGGCAACATGATATTGATGACATTGGGGTTGGCCAAGGTACTTGCTATCAAGAAAAACAACATCAAAAAGAACATGATATCGTTCATTGACGAAGCTTCTACTTCGGCTTCTTCCCGTCTGCGTCTGCCTACTCTCATGATTTCAAGAATTAATGGTTTGACTTGTTAAGTACTTCCAAGAAGCTCAAGCTCTGTTCTTGAAGGCGCTCAGCAAAACGGTCTACTTTACGAACAAACAACTGATAGCCGATGAAAGAAATAATTCCCACCAACAAACCCGCGAAACTCGTTACCATTTTGATATACAACCCTTCAGAAATACCGCCAATTTCCAAGCCGTTGGTTTGGGCGATGGTATAAAAAATGTTGATTACACCCCAAATCGTTCCCACAAATCCCAACATCGGAGCGATACGAGCAATCAAACTCAAATAACCCAAATTGCCTTCCATGGCACTCATTTCAACGTTTGCCCTGGTTTCCATAGCGCTTTCAATTTCACGCATATTGCTGCCCAAAAAATTCAAGCCGGTAGCCATCACTTGACCTTGTGCCGTGTTGGTGCGCTGGCAATATGCCAAGGCTGCATCTGGGCGATTTTCTTTCAAATTGTCTTTGATCACACTCACCAAATTTTGATCGATTTTGGTTCTGTTATTGATATAAATGAAGCGTTCGATGATGAAATAAATGGCGATCAACATACACAACGCCAAAAAGATCATAACCACGCCCCCTTTGGTCATAATTTCCAATACAGGAGCAGAAACGTGTTCTGTTGTTGCGGCCACAGCCTTTCCAGCAGCCGAATCCTGCGGCGATGCCGCTTGTAACAGTGTGAATGCGAATGATAACATATAGTGCGAATTAAGGAGTTAAATTGACAGTATAACGCGATAGTAGACCAAAAATTATCCCCAGCAGAAAGGAAACTATTTTAAGTTGGTAGCCCCACCACTCAAAACAAATTTGGTAACATCCCCACTTTCTTTGTCGATTCTACGAACCCGGGTTTTATCAACCACAGTGGTTTCGCCCGATAGCGTGTAACTGTATGGCAAGTAAACAGCGCAACAATGAGGCAATCCAACCGTACTCATGTCCTCTTGAGTGAGGAATCCAATTTTGTAGACACCCTCCGAAATTTCAACAACCACGGGCTTGGTGAACTTCTTTTTTTCGCCCATAAACGCCTCCGTCATATCCTTGGTAGTACCAAAAATAAAGTTCAAACCCGGCGCCTTCTCTATAATACCCTCCAAAAAGCCCATGATTTGTTGGGCAATTACACCTTTCGTAAAAAATCCAATGACCGTGATCGCAGCCAAGGTAATAACGGCATAGAGTAAAATTACGCCTATCGACAATTGATCCAAATACAAGTAAGACCCAATGCCTTTCAAAATCCAACTCAAAATACCTACCGTTATCGCCACTGGCAATACAACCAAAAGACCACGCAAGAAATAGCTGATAAAAAGCTGTCCAGGCGTGCGCAAACGGGATTTGATCAATTGATCATAGGGGGTATAATGATTTTTCGACATTCAATTAATGCTAATTTTTATTTTGTAATTGTATCAAATCTAGGCCGATGTCTTTGCGATGAAATTTCCCATCGAAATGCACCAAAGTGGCCAACTCATTCGAACGATTCAATGCAGTAGGTATATCGCTTCCCAGAGAAGTTACCGCTATCACTCGACCACCATTGGTTTGTATTTCATCACTCACCGATTTTGTACCCGCATGAAAAAGCCATTGGTCTTGACCCAAATTGGGCGGCAAAGCAATCACTTTTCCTTTTTCAATATCACCGGGGTATCCCGCCGAAACCAAGAAAATTGTGGCCGCAGTTCTATCATCCAACTCTACATCCACAGCGCCCAAATTGCCATCTGCCATGCCTTCCAACAAATCCAACATCGAAGTTTTCAATCTAGGGAAAATTGCCTCAGTTTCAGGATCGCCCATACGCACATTGTATTCAATCACAAATGGATCTCCGTTTACATTCATCAAACCCACAAACAAAAATCCTTTGTATGGATGGCCTTCTGCTATCAATCCTTCATAAGTGGGTTTCAGAATTCTGTCTTCCACCTTTTGCATAAAATCTGCATCGGCGAATGGCACCGGAGAAATGGCACCCATTCCACCAGTATTGGGGCCTTCGTCGTTATCAAAAATGCGCTTATAGTCTTTTGCCGAAGCCAACACCTTCCAACCTTTTCCGTCACTGATACCAAAAACACTCAATTCAATGCCTTTAAGGAACTCCTCAATCACCACCACTTCACCGGCTTTACCAAATCTGCTGCCATCGGTCATCTCCTTCAATGTGGCACAAGCCTCTTCAAAAGAAGATGTGATAATTACGCC
>CANHGC010000159.1 GCA_947460045.1 Bacteroidota bacterium
AAAACGCCAGTTGTATGGATTGGATAAATTGGGGGTTTAGGTTGTGAGGTGCGATCAATATTTGCCAATTTTGGAGGGCTTGGGGGTATTGCTGCATAAATTGTTGGAGCAGTTGTATTTCGGGTTGCCAGGCGCTTCCTAGGATGAGTGTGGGTTTGTTGGACATCCATTGGAGGAGTTCTTGGCTGATGTTAGCATGGTTTGCTGGGTTTTGCAGGGGCGAAGGTAGGAGGGCTCTTTCGGCGGCGCGATTGAATTTGGGGTCGCCAAAAACGAAGGCGTTGTGAAATTGGTTTTGGGTTGCCAGTTTGC
Organism: Bacteroidota bacterium; assembly: GCA_947460045.1. Taxonomy (GTDB): domain Bacteria; phylum Bacteroidota; class Bacteroidia; order NS11-12g; family UBA955; genus UBA955. Next base: position 313 of record CANHGC010000159.1, read on the forward strand.
ACATGTTTTCATTGATGAGACCTATGGCATGAAACTGTTGGAGTTGTTTTCTCCAGGGTTGGGCGATGCGTGAGAGGAGGAAATGATTGGGGGCAATGGCAACACCGAGGGCGAAAGCAGGGATTTGATTTTGGTTGAGGGATTTCATGTAATGGAACCAAAATTCGTAGCGGATGAAGATTGCGGCCTGGGGGTTCCATTGCCGCATCCAGCGCTGCGCGCTGGATGCACCATCCAACGGCAGGTAAACTTTGGTTTGGTTGATATCTAAAACAGCATGATTAAATCCGGAGGGAGAAAAGAAACTGAACAGCACATGCCGTTGGCTGGAGGCCGCCTGTAAGGCGGCCGCAATGGGCTTGGCCATTTCAAATTCCCCCAATGATGCACAATGAATCCAAATCAATTCAAAATTCGGTGAAATCTCCCCGTTGATCTGGTGCTGAATCTGATCTCGATTCAGGTTTTTGGTTTCACGCCAACCCAATATCATGGCCTTGGCTTTTGGGTTCCACATCGCCGCCAACCGGATCAATCCAGCATAGCAAACCATCCCCAAATTGTATAGCCAAATGATCATTCGAAGTATTCCGCTTCTCGAACCGTGTTTTTGGTGTAAATGATGATGGGAATGATCAAACCGCCGTATATGCCAAAACTCAAATCCGTTTGCCTGGGATCCGGAGCGCGAAACGTGCTCATGTCCCAATCTCTCATGTTCTTGGTAAAACCCTGTAACATCTGCACGCCCACATGAAAACTCAATGTGTTGGGGTTCATGTACTGCAATCGACATTGCTCCGTGATGCAATAACCCGCCCGATAATTGTCGTGCCCCTCCTCGTAATATCCCTCCAACTGCGGCAGTAAACCCTTATCGAACTGAAACTTGGTGAAATGCTCGTGATAGCCCAATCCACCCACCAATTGCAACGACCAAGTGGCCGGATTTTTCAAAGTGCTTTGTTTCAATGGGATGATTTTGCCTGCCGTTGCGCCCAAATTGAATCCCCGCATGTAAGTTCTTATAACCGCTGGATTTCCGTTTATATCGAACAGATAATTGGAGCCCGCAATCATATCGCCATACAAACTATCCGTATTCACCCAACCGCCCGAATAGGGGTTGAAATTGAATCCCAACAGCCATTTTTCTTGAAACTGGTAATCCGCACCGATGTCGAAAGTGGCATTGGCATTGTATCGTTCTCTCCATCCGCCCAAATTGTACTGAAATCCGCCGCCCACGTGCATGCTCACCCAAGTAGGCCTGGTGAGAGGTTGTGTCGCGTTTGGTTGTGTTTTGGCCGAATCTTTCGGAATAACACTGGCCGGATAGGTAGAATGGAAGTTGTTTTCACCGCGCAAAAACTGGGGTGTTGCCATGAAAATAAAAAGGAGGAAACTAAACGTTGCGCGTTGCATAGGTGAAAAACGAAGGTACAAAAACGATTGGGAAATTCTCAAGCGAGAATCGAAAAGAGGCAATCGAGGAATCCTTGCGGGTTTTCGGCATGCACCCAATGGCCGGCGTTGTTCACTACGTGGAAATTGGCAGTGGGAAAATGTTTGTAGATGTCGTCTTTGTCTTCCTCTTTGATATACCCACTTTTACTGCCCCCAATGAAATCCACTTGCTTGAGAAAGACCTGGTTAAAATGGAGTTCGCCAATGATTTCATCGTAATGATTTTCAAGGGCTTGCAAATTGCTTTTGGTTGCATATCCACCGCCTGGTATGGGTTCGATGTTTTTGAGTAAAAATTGACGAACACCCATTTCTGGGGCAAAAGGTTCAAACGCTTCTTCGGCTTCTTTTCTGGAATTTAGCGTGTGCAAAGGCACTTCTTTGAACGCCCTGAAATAACCCAAATGTCCGGGGACGTATCGTTTCGGGGCGATGTCTACCACGATCAACTGGTCCACCATTTCCGGATATCGATCCGCAAAAACCATGGCTGTTTTACCACCCATTGAATGGCCGATGACGGTGGCCGTTTTATCGCCCAATGAAATCATGAGATTGCGCAGGTCATCGCTCATCGATAGATAACCTGCATCATCGTCATGAAAACTTTTGCCGTGATTTCGCGCATCGTAAGTGATTACGCGGTGCGTTTCAGCGAGCTTTTGAGCAGTAAGATGCCAATTGTCGAGCATGCCAAAAATGCCATGCAAAATGTAAATGGGATGGGCGTGATTTTCCCCGTAAATGCGGTAATTGACCAAGCTGGTCATAACGAAATTAGTTCAGGAAGCTGTCAACTGGGGTATATTCAAGGTTGAAGGCTTCTGCCACACCTTGGTAAACCACTTTACCGTTGATTACATTCAATCCCAACTTCAATTCGTTGCTATCGGCACAAGCTTTTTTCCAACCCTTGTTTGCCAATTGAACGGCATACGGCAAGGTGGCGTTGGTCAATGCCAATGTTGAAGTATAAGGAACTGCACCAGGCATGTTGGCTACGCAATAGTGAACTACACCATCTACTTCGTAGCAAGGCTCAGCGTGGGTTGTGGGCTTAGAAGTTTCAAAGCAACCGCCTTGGTCAATGGCCACATCCACAATCACAGCACCTTTTTTCATTGAAGGCAACATGTCGCGAGTGATCAATTTTGGCGCTTTTGCACCAGGGATCAACACACCACCAATCACCAAATCGGCGGTTTTAATGGCGTTGCGCACGTTGTATTCGTTAGAAATCATGGTTTCTACGTTGGCAGGCATGATATCGTCGAGCTGACGTAAACGAGGCAAGCTAATATCCATCATGGTAACACGAGCGCCCAATCCAGCGGCCATTTTTGCAGCTTGAGTACCTACGATACCACCGCCCAAAACGAGCACTTCTGCAGGCTTAACACCCGGTACGCCGCCCAATAAAACACCTCTTCCGCCCATGGGCTTCTCAAGGTATTTGGCACCTTCTTGAATACTCATTCTACCAGCCACTTCGCTCATTGGGATTAACAATGGCAAACTGCGATCGGCTTTTTCTACGGTTTCATAGGCCAAGCAAACGGCACCGCGCTCAATCATGGCGTGGGTCAATGGCTCGTAGGAAGCAAAGTGGAAATATGTAAACAACAACTGATCTTTTTTGATCAAGCTGTATTCGCTTTCGATGGGTTCTTTTACTTTGATGATCATCTCGGCGATGGCATACACTTCCTCAATGGTGTTGAGGATGGTAGCGCCTGCGGCTTGATATTCAGAGTCTGAAAATCCACTGCCTTCACCGGCTGTTTTTTGTACATACAGTGTGTGACCGTGTTTGATCAATTCACTTGCACCGGCTGGCGTTAATGCCACGCGGTTTTCATTGTTTTTGATTTCTTTTGGAACGCCTATGATCATGGTTGAAAAGTGCCGCAAAGATACGTGATTTGTTTGATATTCGTTAAATGCCCAGCTTCTTGGTTGTGGCTTTGTCGATCCCGTCTTTGTGAAGCATCACCGAAATCGTTTTGTATTTGAAGTACGCCTCGCTCACATAGAAGTATCCGCCCAAAGCGTTGCCTGTGCCCCAAGAGTTTTTCACCAAGAAATATGTGCCGCCGTTTTTCTCTTTTGAAACCCCAACGATGTGCATGCCGTGGTCGTCCGTAGTGGTTTGCTTGTCGAAAGCCGTTTGTCGCAATTCGGCCGTGATGTTGAGTTCTGCCACAGGTTGAGAGAAGGCGTTGCCCTCTTTTTTCGCACCGGCGTCGTTGAATCCTGCGTTATCGGTGCCAATTTTTTTGATGGTAGACTCATCGGCGGGAACAATCGCCAAACCATCGCGGAAAGAGAACCCTTTTTCGCTCACATCCGCTGCCCAAGCTACGGTGTATCCTTTGTCGATGGCGTTGATTACGGCATTCGTAAATTCGGTTAATGGCAAATTGTAGGCGCGATCCATCGCCCAGTTGTCGGGCACTTCGATCACGAAATGACTGTAATCGGGGTGGTGGGTGAAGCTGGTTAATGCCACATAATCAGACATGTTCAATTGCAGGGAAGCGGCAAAAGATTGCGGGGTATAATTTTTTCCTTGGTAGGTGAATTCTTTGGGGATTGGGCCCAGATAAGCGTCTAAAATGCCTTCAAAAGCGGGGATCCAATTTTCTGAATAGGTGCCCATGTCTCTTTTTACCAAAGCGCTCATGAAGCCTTTTAAAACGGCAATCATTTCGCTGTGGTCATGACGGGTAGCCCCATTTTTTAGACCGGTATAAACACTTTCAGGCACGATGCCATATTTTGTTACGATGCTTGGAATATCCCATCCCTCTCCGCCTTGATCGAAGCTGTGGTTGCCATTCATGCGCAGGTAGGTGATGGCTTTCTCGGTATAGGCGCATCGGGCCACGTACATTTGACTCAGGTTGTGCTGGCCTTTACCCAATCGGATGAGTTCAGATTCGAGCAACGACAGCGTACTATAGCTCCAACATGTGCTGGTTTTGCATTGGTCTTCAACG
>CANHGC010000160.1 GCA_947460045.1 Bacteroidota bacterium
AATCACATCGCAGGAAGCCTGCAACTGCCAAGGATAAGGCAAACCGGCACCCGGAAAAGCCAGCAAAAACATACCCACCGAAACCATTCCTTTGAGCAAGCGATTGAGAAACCGAATCTCCACCCGCATAATCAAATCCAAACTATACATCGATAGCAACGCCATCACTGGCGAAACGGTCACAAACACACGCAACAAACCATGAGAGCCCATGGCACCCTTCCACCACAATATACTGTGCGCCAAAAAGAAAAATCCAAGCAACGGCCACCAAAGCCACAGAGCCATCTGACTATTCGTGGCGGGGGTCTTGCGATTCAATCGCTTCACAATGTAAATCAAAACAAACAACAACGAAACCACACACAATGCCGCAACAATGATCCCCATGATCTCTTTTTGATGCATCGCATAATGCCAAAAACTACCATGTCCGGCATCAAAACCACCATCAACCTCCTGTCGCACATAAGGATTCGCCGCAATGAGCCAATTCCATTTCCCACTGATCAGCGCGCCAACCAAACCATACAAAAGCACACCAATAACCGACAGCGGCATATATTTCCAACGATTCCTGAGGGCCAAGAAAAGAAGAATCGCCCCCAGAAGCACAAACCCTTCGCTCCGAACAACGGGCAGAAACGAGGCAACGATGGTCCCAAGTACCCAACGATTTCCGGAGAACAAATAGCAAATCCAAACAAGCACCAAGGCATTAGACGGCTCTGTAAGTACGGAATGTGCATTTGACAAAACAATGGGCTGCCACGCGAACAAGAAAATGACCATCCAAGGGTTTTTGAAGCCCATTTTGCGCGCCGTAAGGTAAGACAGCCACGCCGTGGCCAAGATACAAGCATGGTTGAGAAATAGCACCGCACCAATTCCCAGTTGGGCGAAAGGCATCGCCAAGGTTGTAAAGAATGGCTTGCCCCATTGATCAAGCAAAAGTGTGGGATGTTGCCAAGCCCATCGCGCGTAAAGATAGTGATTCCACGAATCTTGTCCGCCTGCTGGAACCGACATACTGCTCGACAAATACACATTCACCAAGGTCACCAAAACCATGGCCATGGCTGCCGCACTCGAGTTGCGATTCCATTCAATGCGATACTTGGGATTGGATGCCCACATGTGGCGAAGTTAATAAAAAAAGGGGCGGCAATCTCACGATTGCCGCCCCTTATACCTTTTTCCTCAAACCGAGGAAGCAATTTCAATTAATAGGTGCTGTGAACCAACATCATATCGTGAATGCGCTTTTCGGCATGCAAGATGGCAGCTTGTTGGTTGTTCACATTTTCACGCTCAGATTTCTTGTAGATTTCCAAGATGGTGTTGTAGATATTCTCAGTTTGAGACATGGCGTTTTCACGAACATATCCGTTGTACTCAGAGTATACGTTAATCAATCCACCGGCATTGATCACAAAGTCAGGGGCATAAATAATTCCCTTGGCCTTCAACGCATCACCGTGAATTTTCTCATCTTCCAATTGGTTGTTGGCAGCACCAGCAACAATCGCACACTTCAACTTTGGCAAAGTAACATCGTTGATGATTCCACCCAAAGCACAAGGAGCAAAAATATCTACATCCAACCCAACCATTTCCTCACCACTTACGATGGTGGCTCCAAATTGGTTCGCCGCTGCTTGCAATGCTGAATCATTGATATCAGCCACATACAACTTCACGCCTTCTTTGTGCAAATATTCCAACAAGTGCATGCCCACTTTTCCGATGCCCATTACGGCAGCAGATTTTCCCGATAAGCTATCATTGCCCCAAGCCTGTTTGGCAGAAGCTTTGATACCCATGTAAGTACCATAAGCAGTTACTGGCGATGGATCTCCACCCCCACCCATGCTCTCTGGCAAACCCACAACGTGATCGGTTTCCATGTTCACATACTCCATATCGCGAGTGGTAGTTCCCACGTCCTCGGCAGTAATGTATTTACCGTTAAGGTTCTCTACGAAGCGACCGAATTTGCGCATCAATGCTTCAGACTTCATCGAATTGGCATCGCCAATGATAACCGCCTTCGCACCGCCCAAATTCAAACCAGCTACAGAAGCCTTGTAGGTCATACCGCGCGATAAACGCATGGCATCTCTGATGGCATCTTTCTCGTGGGTGTAATGCCAAAAGCGAGTACCACCCAGACCTGGGCCCAATACAGTGTTGTGAATGGCAATGATTGCCTTAAGTCCAGTTGCGTGATCTTGACAAAAAACGATTTGCTCGTGATTTGTTGATTCTAAACCTGCAAATAAATCAAATGATGTTGCAGGCAATTTCTGAGTTTGAACGTCAGCCATGATAATGGTGCAAAGATAGGTAGAATTGAGATAAAAAAATCGTTTTTAGAAGTGTCAACACGACACTTAAGCTTCTGTTGGAATGGGTCTTGGAGCATGTTTCGCGGCAGCCGCTGCAATGGCCCTGATGTGATCTGGGGTTGTACCACAGCATCCACCCACTATATTCACCCACCCTTGTTGGCACCAATCCTCAAGAACTGCCGCCATACTCTCGGGGGAATCATCATATTCTCCAAATTCATTGGGCAATCCCGCATTGGGATAACAACTAATCGGCACCCAAGCTACACGAGCCATTTCCTCAATAAACGGACGCATTTGAGGGGCTCCCAAAGCACAATTCAAGCCCACACTCATCAGGTTTCCGTGCGATATCGAAATCCAAAAAGCCTCCGCCGTTTGTCCGCTCAACGTCCTGCCCGAATTGTCGGTAATCGTACCACTCACCATCACTGGAATATCGCTTCCGCGCGCCTCTTTTACCGTATTAATTGCAAACAACGCCGCCTTACAATTCAACGTATCAAACACCGTTTCCACCAACAACAAATGCACCCCCGCATCCATCAACGCAATCACTTGCTCTGTGTAACAGGCCACCAAGTCATCAAATGACACGGCGCGATACCCCGGATTGTTCACATCGGGCGATAGACTGGCTGTTTTATTGGTAGGACCGATGGAGCCCGCCACGAAACGAGGCTTACTCGGGTCCATCGCAGTATACTCCGCAGCGGCATCAAGGGCCAATTTCGCAGCCGCGACATTCAGTTCCTTGACCAAATCCACCATGTGATAATCCAACATTGAAATGGAATTGGCATTGAAGGTATTGGTCTCCAAAATATCTGCACCCGCAGCCAAGAATTGCTTGTGAATGTCTGAAATAATTTGTGGCTGAGTGAGCACCAACAAATCATTATTCCCCTGCAGCGCGTGGGCGAAATCCGCAAAACGCTCTCCCCTATAATCCGCTTCAGACAACTTGTGTTTCTGAATCATCGTGCCCATAGCACCGTCTATGATCAGAATACGCTCTTTAATTAATTCTTGTATATTCATTGCGAAATCTCGTTTATCGATTGATTCAAAATTTTGGCCATCAAATCCAATGCAGTGTGTGCCGTCATCCGATTTTGCGGATCAATACAATTCTGCAACTCAAAGGGCAAGCCACTCTTAGACACCAGCATGAGTGGAGAAACCACCCCTGAATCCTTTAAAGTAGGATATGTAAATTTTACATATTTCTGTTTGCTATCACCAGCAGCGCTTCCCACCTCGGGAAAATCAATGCTTTGCGACAGTCCAAAAGCCTTGTCACGCGAGAAGTAAACAACCTCAGGCTCATTCTCATAAAGTGCCTGAACATCCTTGTTCTGCATCATGGTATGGGTTTTTTCCGCAAATACCGCATCGAAAGCACGCTCCGCATTCTTGTAATCCGCCGCTGTATCGCTAGGTTTATAAATCACAATGGCCTTGAACTTAAACGCCACATAGGCTTTCGCATTGGGAAACTCCACATAGAAATACTTCCCTTTATCAATGCCACCCTTCACCAAATTCCGTTTTTTTAGTGCCTTCAAAAACTCTTTGAATCGTTCTTCCGAAGTGAGCGACAAAGCCAAACAAGTTCCTTCATCCAATCCAAATGCCACCACATCAGAATACAATGCAATGCCGGGCTCACCCGCGTCTTTCACCTTTTTAAAAATGGGAAGCCCAGAAATGGTCTTTCTCAACGTGGCGATGCCTTCCGGCTGTTCCACAGATTTCGAAAAATCGGAACGAAGCAATTTGGTTTGAACATGCACAAACCAACTCGCCGTTTCAGGAATCACCAGCACCAACCTACTCCGCGCATTAAAATTATACCAAAGATAAACACCCACCGATATCACCGTGAGTGCAGTAAGTCCCATAATCGTGAATGCAATTCTACGAAATCCTTTGTCCATCCCAACTGCAAAGGAACAATACAGAATCCATATGAAAGAAAAAAACTGCGGTTTCCCATGAATAAATTTGGGTGCCCACAAGCCTGTGAGCACCCAAATCAGTTCATTCAAATAATTGTTGGGGAATCAATGAATCCCAAAGGCCTATTCGGCCATAAAAACTTTTACTTCTTGCAGCAAGGCTTACCTTCAGCACCACCTGCACATGCCTTCTTTGGAGCAACACCAGGGGCCGCAATGGGCGCCGCAGCACTCGCAGATGCATCACCATGTCCACCACACTTTTGCTCAGCAGAAGCACCTGAACAGGCCGCTTTAGGAGCAACAGGAGCAGATACAGAAGCAGAAGCCGCTGAACCTTCTTTCTTGCAACAAGCTTTCACTTCGCCATTCGAAGCACCGGCTTTGCTACAACCCGCTGCCGAACCTTCTTTCTTGCAACAAGCCTTCGTTGGAGCAACCGCCGT
>CANHGC010000161.1 GCA_947460045.1 Bacteroidota bacterium
ATTGTTTGATAGCATCTGATACGTTGGTATTGCCTTGGTCTAAAACTTCATGATAATTGGATTGGTGGCCAAAGCCCTGAATGCGAATCAAGGTAGCGGCGGTTCCAGTGATGAAAATCTCGTGAAGTTCCCCTGCTTGTAATCTTTCGATCAATTCCAAAACGGATAATTCACGTTCAATCACGGAGTGACCCAATTCTCTCAAGCCTTGGATGACACTGTCGCGCGTGATACCCGCCAACAAGGTGTTGCCCAATTTGGGTGTGATGATTTCATTGTTGAAAACGGCAAACATGTTTGTGGTTCTGGTTTCTTCCACCAATGTGTGGGTGAGGGGGTCGGTCCATAAAACTTGGTCGTAGCCTTCGTTTTGCGCTCTTTGTGTGGGGTACATCGCAGCGCCATAATTGCCTGCACATTTGGTGAATCCCACGCCACCGGGTGCAGCACGACTAAATTCTTCTTCTACTTTTATTTTGAGTGCTTTTGTGTAGTAAGGGCCTACTGGGCAGCAAAAAATGCAGAATGTGTATGTTTCTGAAGGTTTTACACCGATGAAATCGTCGGTGGCGAACATGTAAGGACGGATGTACAAAGATCCACCTTCTGTTTTAGGGATCCAATTTGCGTCTAAAGCAACCAGTGCTTTGAGGCCGTCCATGAACATTTCTTCGGGGATCACAGGCATCACCATGCGTTCTGCAGATCGATTCAATCGCTTCCAATTTTCTCTCGGTCTAAACAACAATGGCTCACCCGTTTTTTTGTTGGCGAACGCTTTCATTCCTTCGAAAATGGATTGTCCGTAGTGGATTGCGCTAGTGGCTGGACTCAAGCTGAGCGGGCCATAGGGTACAATTCTGGGGTTTACCCATTCACTGCCATTCCAGTCGGCCAAAAACATGTGGTCAGTAAAAATTTTGCCAAATCCAATATTTTCTGGATCGAATTGCTGAATTCTACTATTTTGTGTTTTTTCAATCGTAATTTCGAAACTCATCTTGCACAAAATTAAATCAATTTCATTCCCAATGTCAGAAAAACACCAATTTGTTGATAATCCGCTGCTCCTTACCGATTTGTTTTCAAAAGGGGTTTACTATTTTGGAGAAGGTGCGGGAGAGGTACATGCGGTTACACAACCTGTTGATGGTGAATTGATATCCGACGTAATTGCAAGTAATACTAGTATTGTGACGCCCCCCGCTGATAGCGATATTTCCGTAAAAAAAGGGGAAGAAATATTATCCGAAATCAACCCAAATGAAGAAGAAATGATTAGCCTAACATTGATTAATATGTTTTTTGACGATGCAGACCAGCAGTGGGATACGAATGTGGAAGCATCGTACCATAAGTTGATGTCGGCGCTGAAAGTGAATCAAGAGCCCGTAATACCAGAAGATATCGAGAAAATGTTGTTGCCCAACATAGATGCTTACGAGCTGTTTTTACAGGGTGATCGACTGTCGCCCATCATATTTATTTGGTCTGATAGGGATATTCAGAACGTGCCAAATCTTTACAAGGCCAAGCCAACAGAAAAGGGGATTATGTTGAGATTCCCATCGTTTAATAGCATGTGTTTGGATGTAGAAAAGAAGAAATTGGTTTGGCAAACGATGAAGCAAGTATTGAAATTTTAAATATCGTATTTTTTTACATTGCCGATGCTTCGCGTTTGGTTAAAGCGGGGTCTATGAATATTGAATGTGTGGTGCAGTTTTACAAGATGCTTTTTTGCGATAATTGCAAAAAATAATGTTTGTAACTCACTGTAAACTAATTTAATTTCGTAAAATCAGTATGATGAAAATAAATTCCAATTGGATCGCGATCACTAGGCTAAAATCCGTGTTATTATTTCTTGGGTTTTTGCTGTGTTCTTTGAGTGCTAAAGCGGATCACGTAATGGGCTCAGACATGGGTTATCAGTGTTTGGGAGGCGGTAAATATAAGTTAATCATAAAATTTTATAGGGATTGTAGGGGTGCAAGTGCTCCGCCATCTTGGAGTTTGTTGTATTGGTATGCCGGTAATAATCAAGGTCAATCTACCTCGCGATATTCAATTTCAATGTCGCGCGTGGGGATTCGCGATATTACGCCACGCTGTTCTACGGCAAGCAGTCCTTGTAGTCCGCAAAACACAAGTTATACTGGCGATGGTGTTGAAGAACATACTTATGAGGCAAACATTGATATTTCAAAGTCGCCTTTCACCGGTGTGGGCTTGGGAACAACCTACTGTGATTTAACCTTTGCCTACAATCAATGTTGTAGAAATGCCGCAATTACAACCGGTGCTACTTGGGCGGATTTTTGGACAACCGCTACCATCAATGTTTGTAACGTGAACAAAATGAAGGTCAAGTGCAATACTTCGCCTCAGTTATCAAATGTGCCCGTGGGATATGCGTGTTGCAATCAAGCCTATTATTACAACAACGGAGCCATAGATACGGTGGATTATGATTCAATATCTTATCGCATGGTACCAGCATTGTCTAGTGTTCCGAATACATCGGTACCTTATTCAAGCCCATTTACCGCTCAGTATCCATTAACACCATATTGTGTTCCGCCTACAACCATCAAATGTGCTCCAAACACCAAAACAAAACCACCGAGAGGGTTTTTCATGGATACGGGTACAGGAGATTTGATTTTTACACCCACTAAATGCGATGAAGTTGCGGTATTGGTGATGGAAATGACCGAGTGGCGGCGGGATACAAGCAATGTTTGGAAGTGGGTAGGTAAAACACGGCGTGATATGCAGATTGTTGTGAAAGACGATTGTGGATACAACAAAGCGCCAACCATTGATGGACCTTATTCCTACAAGGTTTGTGAGGGGGAAACCATCAAGTTTAAAGTGCAATCCGATGACGAGACATTTTCACCTTATCAAACAGTACCGGATACCACAAATTTAAAATGGAACAAAGGCATACCGGGCGCGAAGTTTACCGTTGCCAATAAGAACGATTGGCCAGAAAAACGCAAAGCTTACGCCGATTTCGAATGGACGCCCTCTGTAGGGATGGCCTCTGATGTGGCCTATTCTTTTACGGTAACTGTGAACGATGAACACTGTCCCAAACCCTCAATTTCTATCAGAAGTTTCAAAGTGAAGGTAAACCCCCGTGCATTCTCGAAGCGGACCTATAAAAATCTCACTTGTGGCAGATTTTCAATGTCGGCGCAAGTGAGTGCAGCGTTTAAAGGTGTTCCCCAGTTTAAATGGAGTGTGAGAGATAGTCTGGGGTCGAACGAGATCTTTTACAGCACCAAGAAAGCCGATACAATGATTTTCTATCGTGGCGGTAAGTACATCGTAGTACATACGGTGAACAACAGCGACAACTGTCCAACCATTTACAGAGATACCGTAATCATTCCTGATCCTCCACAAGTGGTGATGGCCGATGCAGATACGTTTGCATGTTTCGGTACAACGATGAAATTGAAGGCGAATGTGTTGTATGGAAAGGCGAATTTCAAGTACTATTGGACAAGAATTGTAAAAGATACTGGCAGCAGTCCCTGGAAATCAGAATACCACATTGCTGGAGATACTTTGAGTGATTTGAGCATCCCAAATATCAACAGGGATTCAACAGTACGCATTAGAATTACCGACGGTGATGGATGTATTTTCTATGATACCGCAACGATATTCTTAAAGCCATTGCCGAAGTTGAGTCTCGGACCCGATCAGCGCATTTGTACCTATGAAACTGCTACGTTTGATGCACAAAATGCAGATACGGTGAAGTATAAATGGAATACGGGAGATACAACTCGCTTGCTTACAGTGAACAAAAAGGGATCCTATTCAGTAGTTGTGATGGAGACCAAATGGAAGTGTATTCAAAGCGATACCGTGATTTTGAATGTGAATGACACGGTAGTGAGTTTGGCTGGCAACGATCAAGTGATCTGTAATCAAAAGAGCACCGAGATTGCCGCAAGTCACAGACCCTTCCTAGAAACGGGTAACTATACTTGGAAAGACATCACAGGCAGTAAAACCCTGGGCAGCAATACCAAGTATAATGTGAAGCCGAACAATACAAACCCCACTGGGGGCGCCGCACAGAAATTCTATTATGAATTAATGACCAAGGTAACTCAGAGTGGTAAGGAGTGCATGGATTTGGATACAATGGAAATCAGGGTGAATACCTTGCCGTTGGTGAAATGGGATCCAAAACCCTTGAAGGCGCAGTGTTTTGTGTATGGTGACATCGAAGTGAACAACTTCTTCAACCAAGGTAAGAGTTCAAAAACCCGCATGTGGGCGTTTGAGAACAAAACCCCGAACAACGTAAATACCAAGCCCACCACCTCAACCAGTCCAGGACCAGGTTTTGCGAGGAACTACATCGATTCATTGACCGTAGGTCGCCATTTGTTCAAAACCACATACTTGAACAACGCGCAATTGCAAAACGGTAACAGTTTCCAAGCCAAAGTGTATGCCCAATTCACAGATACCAACGGTTGTGTGAATGTGGATAGTGTGATTCAACGAATCAACGGTAACCCGATGGTAGACATTCGTGATAGCTCATTCTGTCAGGATTTGGGTCAAATCAACATGGACCAAATCACTGTGCGCCCGAAAGTAAAAATTGGTATCAAGGTAGATTGGACAGTGAAAGACCTTCCCGGCGGTATCGATCCGTCCAGTATATTGGCGAATGAAAATCCATTCGGTACACCAAGTTGGGTGTTCAAGTTTGGA
>CANHGC010000162.1 GCA_947460045.1 Bacteroidota bacterium
ATCACACTTTCTGCCAATGCGGCTTTCTTGGCCTGTAAAGCAAGGATTTTCTCCTCAATGGTATTCTTTGTGATAAACTTATACGAGAATACCGGCTTGTCTTGACCAATTCTGTGGGCCCTGTCTTCGGCTTGTTTCATGGTAAATGGATTCCACCATGGATCTGCCAAAAATACATAATCCGCAGCGGTCAAATTCAACCCACTGTTTCCTGCTCTTAAACTCAGCAAGAAAACACGCTTTTTATCGTCGTTTTGGAATAAATCGATTTGAACTTGTCTCTCTTTTTCATCCATCGAACCATCCAAATAGCAATATTCAACACCTTGCTGCTCAAACATTTCTTCAAACACCTTCAGATAGCCTACAAACTGTGAGAAAAACAGCACCTTGTGTCCGTTTGCCACAGCCCTCAAAAGCATACGCATGATTTCATCGTCTTTTCCACTACCACCATCATAATTCACGTCTTTGAGCGAAGGATTGAGGGCAATTTGCCTCAAATGCATCAAACCATTGAAAATTTTCAACCGCGATTTAGAAATACCCAACTCTGTAACGTGGTTAAGGATTTCGTTTCGATATTGATTTTTAACAGTCTCGTACAATTCAGACTGTTCCGCACTCATTTCGCAGAAGTGAACCTTTTCAATTTTCGGCGGCAATTCTTTCATTACCTGCTTTTTGGTTCTTCTCAATACGAAAGGATCGATCAGTTTGCGCAATTCCTCTGTTTTTTGAGGATTCGCACCTTTTTCTATCGGACGGATGAATTGCTTTTCGAAGTAGGTGTAACTACCCAATAATCCGGGGTTCAAGAAATTCATCTGACTCCAAATGTCTAGAAGCGTATTCTCGATTGGCGTACCAGTTAAGGCGATTCTGCTTTTCGATTGCAATTTCAATAATGCCCTCGATGTTTGAGACGATGGGTTCTTAATGGCTTGACTTTCATCCAATACGATGCAGTTGAATCGATAATTCCTTAGGATTTCAACATCGTTACGCATTGTACCGTAGGACATAACCACCAAATCAATTTTGCCAAAGTTGGGTATCAATTTCTGTCGGCTCAAACCTGAATAAAGCAAGGTTTTTAACTCTGGACAGAATTTGGCGGATTCAGACATCCAGTTGTACAACAAGGATTTTGGGGCGATGATCACAATTGGGCCATGGTGCATGGCTTCGGGCGGAAGTGGCTTGCCATCTGTGGCCACGATCGAATCAGGACCTTGCTTGGCCTCACCGGCTGAATTGGCAACCATGGGTTTTATTGCTTCTCTTTCGGCGCGATATTCCATGGCCAACACTTGCAGTTGAGCCAAAGTTTGTATGGTTTTTCCCAATCCCATATCATCGGCCAACAATGCGCCAAACCGGTTTTGCTGCATGAATCGAATCCAGCTGTAACCCTCCAATTGGTAATTGCGAAGTTCTCCATTGAAGCCCGTTGGCAAATCAACTGCTGGAATGGTTCCGCGATGCAGCGCTTCAGTCCAATCTGGTGCTGGTGGTGCTTCATTCAAGTACTCATCCAAATCGGCCAATAAGGAAACATGGATGTTTCTCACGCGATAGGCTTCATCATGCACATCGGCCAAATTCACAATTTGAGCAAATTGCGTAAACCACTCTACAGGCAAAATAACCACTTTACCATTGGGTAGCACGTACTCTCTTTTCTTATCGAGAATATGCTTTCTCAATTTAATAAATGGAATTTCAAATTCGTCAAATTTCACAACGGCGTGAACATCGAACCAATCGATTCCATTTTTAACAGTCACTAACAATTGAATGCCGCCCAAATAATACTGTGTGGCTCCTTCTTCTTGTTGAATTTCGAATCCTGAGCGTTCCAACGCACCGCGATTTTCATTGATCCATGAAACGATGTCGATGGACTCTGTTTCCAGGTCTTGAAGTGTAAACAAACTGCCATTTGTTTGTGACAATCCAAGTTCTTTCAAACTGTCAATCTTCTGTTTTTCAACAGAATAAAGACGCTTAATTCTATGAAAAGTGTAAGTGCCTTCTTTTTCCTCCAATCGAACATTTACTTTCTTATTGACATGGTATGGGAACACCCAATCGCCATATTTCATGTATAAGACCAAATGTGGATTTTCCCAAGAAGACGTCAATTTGAGCAAGGGTTGTACCTCAAGCTGATCCGTAACAATATCGAATCCAAGCGCATACACATCATGATTTTCAAGAAGAGGGCCCACAAACTTTTGCATGTAAGCAGCCTCTTGGTGTGGATCAATGTGTATGAATTTCTTTTTGAGGAAGGGTTTGATTTTTTTACCTTCTACATTGGCACCGAAGAACAACAATTGATTGGGTGTGAGCAACCACGCTGGTTGAGAAATGAGTAATTCGCTATCAGGGTCACAGAAATGAACCTTTTCACCTCGGTGTTTTATAGTGACGAAATAGTTCATCCCTTCTTCGTCGCGACGAAAATGGAACAACGGAGTAGCTGGTTCGTTATAAAAATCAATTTTACTACCCATGGGTTCACCCGTTTTACTGGCCCAATACATTTGGTAGTTTTTGATTTCCTTGATTACTTTGAGTAGCTCTGACTCTATGAAGTTGAGTACATTTTTCTTGGTGTCATCATCATAGTATTTAACGAAAAAGTCTGCGGGTTTGATTTTTCGAGTACCCTTGTAAAATTGCTTCACAATGGCCTCATTTTCAAATCCTTCTATGATCTCTACTACTCTCTTTTGCTCGGGATTTAACCCAAAATAATCGGCCGTTTTTTCGCGGATCCTTTGAAAGGTCAAAGACGGATTCCCATTCTCCAACAACTGCACAGCATTCGCTTCTACCAAAACACCCATTTGAGGATGTCTTACGAAGGTGAATACTACCTCAAACGGTTTGGTGTTTACTACCTCCATCTATTGATTTATCTATATAAACCCGCAATTTACGCATCATTTGAGGGCCAAACAAAAATACTTTGTTAAAGGTTCATATTTCCGTCAATTCCGATTAGTTTCGCGACCATGAGTCATGAAATCCCGTCCATTCAATGGAATGATTTGAGTAAAACTGAAAAATATCAGTCTGTGCATTTGCATTGGAATGCTTTGATCGACAAAGATGTTGATGACATCGCCAATTTGGCCAATGCTGCTGCGTTGCTCAAGGATGTTTTTGGATGGTGGTGGGTTGGATTTTATCGAATCATGAAAGAGGAATTGGTATTGGGACCCTTTCAAGGGCCTGTGGCGTGTACCAGAATTGGAAAAGGAAAAGGCGTTTGCGGTACATCATGGCTAGAATCTAGAACCATCGTTGTGCCCAATGTAGACGAATTCCCAGGTCATATTGCTTGCAGTTCTCAGAGTAAAAGCGAAATCGTGGTACCTATATATCACCAATCAGGCGAAGTATGGGGTGTTTTGGATGTGGATAGTGAGTACTTAAATCATTTCGATCAAACAGACCAAATTGAATTAGAGAAATTTTGTCGTTCTTTGGAAATCATCCTGTCATGAAAAAGAAAAAGAACATCGCCCTATTGATTGCGGTAGCATCGCTCGGATATTTTGTTGATATATACGATTTGATTTTATTCAATATCATCAAGAAGGAAAGCCTTTCATCGCTGAATATCGATGTAAATACTTACGAAACAGTTTTGTTTCGATGGCAAATGGCAGGCATGCTCATTGGGGGTTTGATTTGGGGTATTTTGGGCGATATCAAAGGAAGAGTTAGTGTGTTGTTTGGATCGATCCTACTGTATAGTGTTGCGAATGTGGCAAATGCTTTTGTTACAACGGTGGAAGCATACAAATTTTGGCGTTTGCTTGCGGGTATTGGTTTGGCGGGAGAACTTGGTGCGGCCATCACTTTGGTGAGCGAATTGATGCCAAAAAACAAAAGGGGCATTGGGACCATGATCATTGTGACTTTTGGAGCTCTGGGAGCCGTTTTTGCATTTTTTGTAGCAAAGAATGGTGCACGAATCACGGCTCTCATTGGTGATATCCTGGGTATGCAATTGGAGAATTGGCAAACAGCCTACATCGTGGGCGGCGTTTTGGGTCTTTTGTTGTTGTTGATGCGAGCCGGAACCTTTGAAAGCGACCTATTTGAAAGTGCCACCAATAAAAACATCAAGCGCGGAAATTTCTTCATGCTTTTCACCAAACCGCACTTCAAGAAATACATGGCATGTATCGTGATTGGACTTCCGGTGTGGTTTGTTGTGGGTGTATTGATCGCCCTATCTCACAAGTTTTTCCCTGAAATATTGGCCGCTACGGGCGCCAGTGTGAACCCGGAAACCATCCGAAGTTTTTCTGTGGCCACGCCAGAAATGGTGATGTGGAGCTATGTTGGACTGAGTACGGGAGACTTGATTTCTGGTTTATTGAGTCAGTTGTTCCGCAGTCGTAAACGTGTGATTTATCTCAATTTGATGGGTATCGCGGTGATGACATTGGTATATTTGTATGGCCCAACGGGAAGTCAAGACTATTATAGATTCATCGCCTTTTTACTTGGGGCTGTCACCGGTTACTGGGCGATATTTGTCACCAATGCTTCTGAACAATTTGGGACCAACATTAGCAGCACGGTAGCGGCAACTGTACTCAATTTTGTTCGCGGTGGTGTGTTATTGATTACCATGGGTTTTGAATACTTTTCGGGC
>CANHGC010000163.1 GCA_947460045.1 Bacteroidota bacterium
ACACTCTCCGCCAACCTGAAAGCAGATATTTTGGCCAACAAAGAGGTCATTAAGCGCATGCTCAACAAAGAAATGATGCAACGCAAATTGAAAAAAATGCAGTTCTTCAAACAGTGGTTGGAATACGATACCGAAACCAAAGAAGCCGCCAACCTACTGTTCAGTTCATCAGAGTACCAGCAATTGTTGAGTCCCCCAAAATGACCATTGAACCCAGCATAACCATCCTATTTTCTTTCCTCATCCTCCTTTTGTGTGGATCGATGGGTGGTTTCTTGGCAGGCCTCTTGGGCGTGGGTGGCGGCATGCTATTCATACCCGTTATTCACGAATACCTCAGCAGTTACAGCCTCTCCACAGACGAAATTGTGAAATATACTCTGGGGAATTCCATCGCACTCGTTTTCATCTCAGGCGTTTCTGGCACATTTCGCCAAATTAAAATGGGCACTTGGGATTGGAAACAAAGTCTGCAAATTGGCATTCCCGGCGCCCTGAGCTCCTTGGCGATGTCGTACGCAATTACACACGGCGACTGGTATAACAAACAACGATTTCAAACCGTTTTTCTGGGCTTCCTACTGCTAAGCATCGGCAACATGATTTTCGGCAAATCCAAAGCCAGCAAAAGCAACGATACAGCAGCCAACCCGCAAGAAAATCATACACCCAGCAGATGGCTCCCCACACTCGTGGGCATTTTGGCGGGAACTGTGGTTTCGCTCAGCGGACTAGGTGGCGGAATCATCATGGTGCCCCTGTTTCGTATGCTGTTGAAAAAGCCCATGCACCAAGCCACTTCACTTTCACTCAGCATCGTACCCATACTCTCCATATCTTCACTCCTTCAATATACCCTCTCACAACCCATCCATCCCATCAACCCACTTCAAACAGGATATTTGCTTTGGATTATCCTCATACCCATGATGGCCGGTGTAATGTTTTTCTCATCTTTCGGACAGAAAACAGCACCACGCGTGCCCGTTCTTTGGCTCCGCGTTATATTTGCAGTATTGTCATCCATTATTCTCATAAAAACCCTCATAGAAATCAATTCATGAAACGCAATTCGCTCATATTAATTGGATTAACCCTCGGTCTCAACGCATTTGCACAAAGCAACGAACCCACGGATCGCCCCAGCCGACTGAAAAAAGACATTTCGTACCTGGCATCCGATGAACTGAAAGGCCGTCAAACAGGCTCGCCAGAAGAAGCCATGAGCGCCAACTACATCGCCAATGAATTCACCAAAGCCAAATTAATTCCACAAACCCAAACCTTCGAAATCATCCAACTTCGAATGGCAACCAACAAATGTATCCTCGGTGTGAGCGCGCCTGGCATGGACACTGTGGTAAGAAAATTCGTTCTTTTTAAAGACTATTACCCCATTTCGCAAAGCAGCAACACAGACAGTGTTCGCGCAGAATGGTACGATTGCGGTTATGGCTTGGTCTCTGAAAAACTCAAAAGAGACGATTATGGCACTGTAAACATCAGCGGAAAAATTGCCGTAATCCGTTTGGGCTACCCCGGAATGGAAGAAAACCCACATTCCGAACTCGCCGAAGTGGCCGATATCCAAACCAAAATTTCCGAAGTACTCAAAAGAGGTGTTGTTGGGATCATTTTCATCAAACCATACGAAAAATTCATCGCCCCATCTGGCAACCTCAAACGAAACGAGAAAACCCTCAATGTACCCGTATTCTTTTGCAACCAAACGTATACCTTCCCTCAAGCGCCCATTACCATGTCGAGCAAAATCCGCGTTTTCAAAGCCGATGCCCACAATGTGTACGCCTACAGAAACAACCACAAAAAAAACACCATCGTCATTTGTGCACACCACGATCACATCGGGATCAACGAATACGAGAACAGCAGATATACCGGTTCCCCCGAAATCCACAACGGCGCCGATGACAATGCCTCTGGCGTAGCCGCCATGCTTGAGATGGCAAGAACCCTGAAAGGCAAAAAATACAAGAAGAACAATTATCTTTTTGTGGCATTCAGCGGTGAAGAATTGGGCCTATTGGGATCAAAACACTTTGTTCAAAATGCCCCCACCTTCCTCAACAATACGTCGCAAAAACTGGGAAAAATCAACTACGTCATCAATATCGATATGTTGGGAAGAATCGATACAACAAAGAAAGTGCTCACCCTCAATGGCGTTGGAACCTCCCCAGAATTTGAGAAATCCATCGCACTCATTACAACCGATACCAATCAACTCAAAATCACCACCACCAAAAGTGGCTTGGGGCCAAGCGATCACGCATCGTTCTATTTAGAAAACATTCCCGTGGTTCACTTTTTCAGCGGACAGCACGAAGATTACCACAAACCCTCCGATGACGAAGAACTCATCAACTACCAAGGGATGGCAAATAGCCTCAGCGTGCTTGAGCAACTCATCGTACTGAACAACAAAAAAGGCAAATTGCCCTTCACAAAAACCCAAGATGCTCAAATGGGTCGCACCAAATTCAAAGTCACCCTCGGCGTAATGCCCGATTACAGTTTTAATGGCAAAGGCATGCGCATCGATGGCGTTTCTGATGGCAAACCTGCACAAAAAGCTGGCCTGCAAAAAGGCGATATCATCACCAAACTTGGCGATATCGATGTGAATGGCGTAGAAGATTATATGGTTGGTTTGGGCAAACTATCACCCGAAAAACCGACAAATGTTGTGGTCATTCGCGGATCAGAAACTTTAACCATCCCCGTGTCTTTTCAGTAAATCCATTTCCACAATACCTCAAACAAAACTGATTCCCATCCGTTACCAAGGAGCCCAACAATACCCAAAATGAAAATCACCGATCACATAGCGTCCTCAAGCAAAACACTTTTCTCTTTCGAGATCCTGCCACCCCTCAAAGGTGCTAGCATCAAAGAACTGTTTGGCAGCATCGACCCCCTCATGGAATTCAACCCATCCTTCATCGATGTTACCTACCACAGAGAAGATTATGTATTGAAAAAACGCGCCGATGGCAGCTATGACCGAATTTCTACCAAAAAGAGACCCGGAACAGTAGCCATCTGTGCCGCCCTCCAAAACCACTATAAAATTGATGCCGTTCCCCACCTGATTTGTGGTGGATTTACCAAAGAAGACACCGAAAACGCCCTCATCGAATTGAGTTTCTTGGGGATCGATAACATTCTCGCACTTCGCGGCGATAATCGCAAAGGAGATACCAATTTCGAACCAGAAAAAGGTGGCAATAAAAACGCCCTCGACCTCATTCACCAAATACAAAACATGAATGCAGGCATCTACCTCGATGAAGAAATTACCAACTCCTCTGAATCACACTTTTGTACCGGCGCAGCCTGCTACCCAGAAAAACATGCCGATGCACCCAACATGGAATCAGACCTCCGCTACCTCAAACGCAAAGTGGATGCAGGCGCTGAATTCTTGGTAACGCAAATGTTCTTCGACAACAAACATTACTTTGATTTCGTGGATAAATGCAGAAACGCTGGCATCAACGTGCCCATCATACCCGGCATCAAACCCATCACCACAAGGAAACAATTGTATGTGTTGCCGAAAATCTTCCACATGGATATTCCCTTTGCCTTGTCTAACGAAATTGATCAGTGCAAAGACGATAAACACATCTCTGAAATAGGCGTAAATTGGGCCATTCAACAGTGCAAAGACCTCATAGCGAACGGGGCACCAGTGTTACACTTTTACACGATGGGCAAAAGCACACAAACCAAGAAAATCTGCGAAGCGATCTTCTAATATGCAGGGAACCGTCACCAAATCAACCGGCAGTTGGTACCAAGTACTCACAGACGATGGCAAAGTTTGGATGGCCAGAACCCGCGGTAAATTGCGCCTCAACGATCTCGACACCAGCAATCCCGTGGCCGTAGGTGACCGCGTGGAAATGCAAGCCGATGCCAATTTCGCCGATACCGCCTCCATTTCTAAAATAGAAAAACGCAACAATTACCTGATCCGACGATCCAACAAACTCAGTTCACGTAGACAAATACTCGCCACCAACCTCGATGGCGCAGCCCTCATCGCAAGCCTGATATCGCCCAGAACATCGCTGGGATTTATTGATCGATTCATCCTTACCTGCGAAGCCTATCACGTGCCTGCAGCCGTATTTTTTAACAAAATGGACCTATTGGGTGAACAGGGCAATGATATCCTCAACGACATTCAACACATTTATCGCAATGCGAACGTTACGGTACTCATGGGTTCGGCACGACATGCAGAAACGCTAGTCCCATTTTCTCAGTTGCTTCAAGGGAAACGTTGGTTGTTGGCCGGTCACAGTGGCGTAGGTAAAAGCACCTTACTCAATGCCATTTTCCCCCATGCCAATGCCAAAGTGGGCAAGATATCAGACCACCACGCAAAAGGCAGACACACCACAACGTTTGCCGAAATGTTCACCGTAGCAGATGCCACCCAAATCATCGATACACCCGGCATCAGGGATTTTGGCGTAGTAGATTTCGAACCCACCGAAATCAGTCAGTATTTCCCCGAAATGCGCCCTTACCTCAGTCAATGCAAATTCAACGATTGTCTGCATACCCACGAACCCGAATGTGCCGTTTTAAAGGCCTTGGAACAGGGCGATATCGCCGATGAACGCTACCAAAGCTATTTGGGAATTCTCA
>CANHGC010000164.1 GCA_947460045.1 Bacteroidota bacterium
TCAGCAGGTTTCGGGGCGATTTCAGGGTATTGTTCGATTTGGTTTGTTTGAGCGATACGGGATCGATGGACAGTACTTTTCCGCTGTTATTGACCGATAAAAACAGGTTGTTCCCCGCCACCAAAGCACTTTGCAACACATCGCCAATGGGCTTATTATTGACGGCTTCAAACGCATTGTTCCAAATTTTCGTACCCGATGAATCCGTTGAAATCACATCGAGCTTGGCATTCCCCCACATGAAATTGCCTTCACAGAGCACAGCCACTCGATCATCGCCCAGCGGGCCTACCAACGGCGGGCCGATCACTTGATCTTCGCAACTTTGCAATAGAATCAGCGATGGCAAAAAGATCAAACACAGTCTTTTTAACCATAGGTTTTTATTGACTTGTGGATTGTTTTTTACGGATTGTTTCATTAAAAATACCATGTGGGTTGGCTAAATCGTTTTACTCAAAAAATCGTTTTTATTGTTTCACGAAAGAGGCCGATTCTTGCCCAACCGCCGTAGTCACCTTCACCTGATACGTTCCTGGGCTCCAGTTTGCCACATTGAGATGTGCAGAACGCGAATCACAAGATTGGGCATAAATCATCCTGCCTGCCACATCCACCACTTCCACTTTGGTGGGTTTGTTTTGCGTTTGGATTTCCAGGATGTCTTTGGCCGGATTTGGGAATACTTTGGCTTGTAGTGTGTTTAATTTCTTCGCTGAGAGCCAATGACCGTAGACAATGTTGTCTACACAGAAAAATCCAGGAGTATTCATTCCAAACTGACCATTATCTGAACTTTCCAACTCAAATGAAATGCTATCTACAAATCCCTCAGGGAAATAGGTAGGCAAATTCACGGTTTGCCAAGAATCTAAAATGTAGTCTTTTGAGTTGTCGGCAAAGCGAAAATCAGCCAATACAATGCGCTTGCTATTCACGTATTGGGTATCCACGAAAAATTTGATATTCAACACAAAACTATCAGCGTCATTACCTGTAGAGCCGCCAAATTTTTTGGCGAAATTATCGCCATTTTTCATGGAGTTGTAGGCAAAGGTTGAATTGGCAACATCTATCGAAAGAATACCATCACAAACAGTACCATTTTGCAACAAATACGTGCCATTCATTCCCACTGCGAAAGCTTTACCCATGAATTTTCCACTGGCATTTCTCTCCGATCCAAAGGCCGGTTTTGTGCAATACAGATGCTTCATAAAATCGGATGGACCGGTTGAACCATCGATTTGTTTGGAGATGGCCCATCCGCCCGACCAATAACCTCCCCAAGAGGTATCGTATTGAATGGGCATTTTGGGCGCATAGGCGTTTAACACGGTGCGAAATTTAAATTCCTTTTCACCTTTGCTTCCATTGATTACGTTACCAGAATCCAGAGTAACTTCTTCGAAGCCTTCATTGTAAAATTGAGCTTTGGCGGCGCCAACGAAAGCGAGGGCGAAAGACAAGAAGATTGAATATTTTTTCATGGTTTTATTTATTTGCTTTGGTTTGTTGTTTAATCCACAGAGTCAACTGCACCGATCTACCGGGCATGGGTCTTCCAGGCATGCTGAAATATTGGGTTTGGGTGAGGTTTTGTGTTTGTATACCCACATCAATGACAAGACCTTTTTTATTCAACACTGCGGGATAGCGCCATTGGGCGTTCACCAGGGCATACGCTGGCAAACTAGATTGGTTATCGGTTTGGATGTAACGAAGTCCCACCAGCTGCGTATTCACTGAGAATTGGTATTTGGGGCGATGCCATGACAGGGCGATGTTACCGTTGTATAGGGGCACAAAAATTTGTTGATATTCTGGTCCGCTTTCGGCCTGCTTCACGAGGGCTTTCACGCGATCGAGGTTGATTTGGAGGCCCATTTTCGATTGGCGAATGTGGGCTTGGGCTTGGACTGAAAGTTGGGCGCCGGCATACCGTCCACCGCCAGACAGGTTGGTGGCGCGCCAAACTGCACCGGCAGGCACCCAAAGGATGGGAAAATCAAGTTCTCGGTAATAGGCTGTAATTTCTGCGGTGAATTGCAATTGGCACTGTTTGTAAGTGTTGTGATTGGTTTTTACCATCAAACCCAATTCTGAACCCCATCCTTTTTCGGATTTGAGGGGGGATAGTGCGGCACCACTCACCCAGAAGAGGTCGTTGAGGGTGGGCCTGCGGAAGGAGGAATGCACGTTGGACTTCCAGGCCAGCCTGCGGCTGGCCTGGAACTGGAGCGACAATCCGGCCGTGGGCATGCGCTCGTTCCATTCGTAACGGGCATTGCCCACGGCCGACCATTTGCGGTCCGACCAATACAAACCCACCAGAGAAGCCGGTAAAATACGTCTTGCCCAACCCAAATAATATTCCGTGTTCGCCCGCTGATATTGAAAATCTGTACCCAACAAAAAACGAACACTCTTGCGGGTGTAATAAATTTCATTCTGATAATGCAAGGTCTTCCCCCTGCTCAAACTCCCCAAAGTATCGTTTGGAGTACTGTAGTAATCAATTTGATCCATCACCCCACCCAAGCGCTGTAACATCGACAAATGCCCCTTGAACGTTACCTGATGCTCCAACAAACCCCGCAAATTCAAATCCAACTGCTTCCCCAAAGGCTGCAAAGAACCCATCGCCAAGCCCAACTGTCGCGACATCCCCGCAAATTCTACCACACCACGCAATTGACTCCGTTTCCACTTCATCCCCGAAACCACCCGCATCATTTGCTGGGTTCTCAAAGCATTTTCCATCTTTCTTTTCGGTAACTCCAACCCCAAATCATTGAAGACAAAGGCATTTTTATGGGTAAAATTGGCCACATCAAACGAAGCAAATGTGCGTTTGCCCAACATCTTCACGTGTGCCGCCAAATTTCGTTCTCCAAATGATCCCGCCGTTAACATGGCCTTGGATTGCACCTCTGAATTTGTAACATGACCACCTTCCAAAAACTGCAAACCGTTTCGCATGAAAAGGGTCCCACCCATGCTCCCACTGCCCACCACCGCAGAATTCCCGCCCTCCACCAAAAACATCTCACCAGTACCCCACGACATCAGCGTATTGAAATCGCTCATTCCCAACATGGGGTTGTTGATGGGCAATCCATTCCAATTGATTTGCGTTTGATTGGCGTCGGCACCCCGTCTAGAGATTGTGCTGCTACCGGTTACTCCATATTGTTTGAAAAATGCGCCCCCATCTTGCATAGCGGCGGTCAATAACTGATCGTTATCGCCAGACTGAAATTGCTTCACCACCCTGCCCACAGTGGCAAAATCCACACGTTGAGCCCTGATAAATACCGTATCTGTTGGACGTTCATCGCGGCCATCCACCCATCCCGAAATCAAAGTTGTATCTCCCCTGTCCACGTCCAGCGAGAAAATTCTTAACAGCGATATGGCGCACAAAGCAAGCATCGTTTTGCATCAGCGCACGCATAGGAAATGATGTAGAGAGAATTGGGAAGATGAACCGCCCTGTATCCTCGCCGCGCTCTTATTCCCGAAAGCGTGCAATGGGTGTTATTAGGCAGGTCTTCTGACTTCTCCACCTTGGGCGCCTTCCCGTTTTTCAACAGTGGCTTTAGAGGCCCAAAATTATATCAATGCAAACATTGATATGGAGTTACAGCTGCGGGTACAGTCTCGGTTTTACACCGAAGTTCCCTTTTCATCGAAGTGGATTTGCCATCCACGATCGAACCTAGCAACAGCACAAAACTACTATTTTGTGTAAGAAATCCCACCTTCATGTGGGATTTTTGTGTAAAATTATTTCTTCTTTTTCAGCTTATCGCCATCGTTCATGGTCTTGGCGATAGACATACTAGGCCCTGACACCACTTCGTCGCCCACTTTCACACCGCTCAAAACTTCATAAAAATCCAAATCTTGAACGCCGGTCTTCACCTCCACCGCTTTGGCCTTTCCGCCGTTGTACAAAAACACCCATGTTTGAACCCCCGATGAGGCTGCATTGGCTTTGTCATCAGATTTTCCAACCGATGGATTGCGGGTGGTCACCGCAGAAATCGGCACAGAAATCACCCCCATTTTGGTTTTCGTTTTCACATCCACACTGGCGGTCATCCCCGGCAAAAACGGAAACTCCCCTTCGCCCATCAAATCTTCGTAACTGTTTCTCACCAATCTAATTTTTACCACAAAATTGGTCACCTGATCACTCATGTTCTGCGCCGTATTAAACACCGCTGAATTGGCAATTTCAGTTACAACGCCCTTAAAAACCCGACTGTCGTAGGCATCCACCTTGATGTCTGCACTATCGCCCCGGTGGATTCTTACAATGTCATTTTCGTTCACATTCACCTGCACTTCCATCAAATGCATGTTCGAGATACGCATGATTTCAGTACCCGCCATTTGAGCAGTTCCTACCACACGTTCCCCTTTTTCAGAAGTCAAATGCGTAACTATCCCCGAAGCTGGCGCATAAATGCTCGTTCTACCCAGGTTTCGCTTCCCTTCCTCCAATCGCGCCGCAACACTTTGTACGTTGTATTTACTACCCAACACCGACTTACCCGCTGCTTCAAAATCGGCCTTCGCCACTTCAAATTGCAATTGGGCATTTTCCCATTCTTGATCGCTGATCACCTTTTGTTCGTACAGTTTTTTCTGACGTTTTTGGTTCA
>CANHGC010000165.1 GCA_947460045.1 Bacteroidota bacterium
ACCAAATCCTACAGTTTGCCAACCAGCAGGGGGAAACGCCGCTCCCTCAAAACCCTGTCCAGTTACCGTTTGTGCCGTTAAGTCAGAACCCAAAAAGGCCAACCCCAACGTCATTGCATAAGTAAATATTTTTTTCATGTTCTTAGTTTATTCTCTATCAATTTTTATTCGATTCCAAAACCAATATGGTTCCCTGTTTTACAAAATTCCTGTACCCCGAAACCGTTTCATCAAAGGTGATGTTCACAATATAAACATACATACCCGAAATCACCGGATCATCCATGTACAAACCGTTCCAAGCCTCAGATACAGGTCGTTTGTCGAACACACACTCTCCCCAACGATTATAAACACTCCAATACCCACTCTTCACCGCACATGTCTTGCCCCAATCGTCTACAAACATCGGCTTCACCTCATCATTCACCCCTTGAGATCCAAAAGGCGTAAACGCATCCGGCATCCACATCTTACAATCACAACGAATGGCATTCACCTTCACCGTATCCCGTCGCTCCCCACAAGCATTGAACGTATGTAAACTATACAATCCCGATTGCGCCACATTCAAATTACCGGTTTTAGCCCCGGTATTCCACAAATACTTGCTATACCCCGAAAATTGAGCCCCTTTCAAAGTGTAGGACACACCTCCACAAAACCACTCCTCCGGCACCAAACGTTTATCCGGAACCGTATCTTTATAAATGTAAAACGTATCCGTTCTCACACCACAATCATTGGTCATCGTAAGCCAAAACTTACCCGTTCCCATGATCACCCGCTGCGGCGATCCAGTTAAATCATCCCATTGATACCCCTTCACATCAGGATGTGTCATGTCCAAAGACCAAGCAAACGCACTGCTACAAAAGGTAGTATCCTTTACGCGCGATTTGGTGGGCGGCAATTTGATTTTAATATCAAAAGTATCATACGCCGTACCACACAAATTGGTTACAACCAAAGTAGCCTTGGTAGACGCATAAAATGTCTTGGGAACCATCGTGTCGCCATCAGACCATGTATACAGACTCGCAGGGACCTTCGGAAAATCAACCACAATTGACTTACCAACACACACACCGGTATCCATCACCTTGGGCGATACAGGCGGTAACAACAATTTAAATCGCACCGAATCTACCCGGCTTCCACAAGCATTTCTCGTATCCAACCAAAACACACCCGGCTTCGTGAAGGTGCGAGTCGCTAAAGTACTTCCATTGTCCCACACGTATTTACAGAACGGCTGCGCCACATCGATGGTATAATTAAACGGATTTTTACAGAACAAAGTATCCTTCAAATTCGGTTTCACAGGTGCCGAAGCCTTACCTACAATCACCGTATCCTGCCGCGTACCACACGCATTGATCGAATTGATATAATAGGTACCTTCAACCGTAAACGTTCTCTTGGGCGATGTTCCGCCGTCTGTCCATGCATAACTCTCAGCCAACGCCTGGGTAGCATCCGTTGCCACACTGGGCGTAGATGGACACATAACCAAGGGCGACGTCACCGTTTTAACTGGCATCGGACAAGCTTGGGTACAGTTCACCGCCTGATTGATATAAAACGAGGCCGTATCAAAATTAACCACCGCCAAATCACCAAAAGTGGTGGATGTAAAAGTGGTAGACGAAGCCCAAGTCCATGTGAGCGCCGCATTGTTCACCGTAGAAGTGGTAGTTCCGCAATTCGTGTTGCACGGGCTGTTGATCATGAAATTGTTATGAACCCCCGCTGAGTTATCAACCCCTATCGCTACCATACCTCCTTTGGGCATCGCACCAAAAGACCGCATGAATCCAGTTAACGCATAGTTCGTATTTCCGTTCGATAAAATTTTCTGTGTTTGCGTTGTAGCACCTGTAGCGGTATCTATTTGCACCATCAACTGACGGTTGTTCACAAATGTTTGATACGTGGAGCTCAACCACAAAGAACCACCCTCCAATATCAAGTGGTGCCCAATTTCTGCCACGTTGTTTGCGCCGATACTCCTGGTCCATTTCCTAGTACCATTGGCCGTAAACGCACAAACCAAAATCTGGGCCGTTAAATTCGCACCCGTGGTTCCCACTGCGTAAATCGTACCCCCTGGCGCTACCAATACATGGCCAAATTGATTGATGCCATTGCTCGTACCCTTCCAAAGACTCCTCACTGTGCCATCCGTTTTCACGTAAACCGCAAATGGAAAAGTCTGCGTAGACCTACACCAACCCGTAATCACCCATTCACCACCCACTCTCGCAACACCCCAACCGTGATGCTCGGTATTGCCCATATCTACGTTCAATGTCCATTTCGTAACACCATTGCTATCCAATTGCGCCGCTATCAAATTGCGCTTGCCCGTGAGCTGACTGCCCGAACCAACAACAAGAATCGTATTGGCGTCATGAACCAACACATGATTCAACACATCGCCCTGACCGTTCCTGCTCGAACTGGGCGTCTCTCTCGTCCATTTCAGCTTCCCACCCGGAGTGAAATAACTCACAGTGCCCAACGCCGCATTCACAGAACCCACCACACTCGAGCCCACAACCACCGCACCACCCGAGGGCGTAGTGGCCACGTCATTCATAATCTCATTTGATCCCGTTCCCTTCACCCCGTATCTGATCGCACCCACAATCTTCCCCGTATCGTCATACTTCATCAACCAACCATCGCCATGATTCGCGCCATTCACCGTTCCATACCCAGCCATCCAAAACCCTTTGCTCCGGTTTGCGACAGCCATCGTATTCCAAGAACTGAACTGACGAGTACCAACCACTTTCTCCGTGTTGGTAAAATACTGACGCTTGATGAACGGATAACAAACCTGTGCACCCAAAGACGATGCGCTAAAAAAAACTATAACGGCTAATGCTGTAATTTTCAATTTGATAAAATTTTTCACTGCGATATTGTTCTTTTGTGTTAACAGACGACAAAAATCCTCTTTTGGCGCACAATACCCAAAAAAGTTTTGCCACAATTGTATAAAACACAAAAATTTACGTCCACCCCCAAAAGAATTTGAAAAAATCGCAAAGAATCGAGGAATTTGGTGAATCTGCATCAAAATACCGACCTTTACCAGTTCAAAACACTGCCGTAAGATATTGGAAAAACTCATCATCTTTTCAGCGCCCTCCGGATCGGGCAAAACAACCGTGGTGAAACACCTGCTAGAGGTGATGGATCAACAACTCGCCTTCTCAGTGAGCGCAACCACGCGCAACCCCAGACCCGGTGAACTCAACGGCAGAGAATATCACTTCCTGCAACTCGATGATTTCAGAGAAAAAATCAAAGACGGCGCCTTCCTCGAACACGAAGAAGTCTACGCTGGCATCCTTTACGGAACCCTCTGGAGCGAAGTAAAAAAGATTTGGGCCGATGGCAAAGCCGTTGTTTTCGATGTAGATGTTAAAGGCGGCCTCAACCTCAAAAGACAGTTCGGAAACCAAGCCCTCGCCGTATTCCTCAGACCCCCCAGCGTAGATGTCCTCATGGAACGACTCACCAAACGCAGCACCGAAGTAGAACACCAACTTCAAGAGCGTATCGCCAAAGCCAATTACGAACTCAGCTTCGAATCCCAATACGATACCGTGGTTGTGAACGATAAATTAGACGTTACCTTTGCCACCTGCGAAAAACTCGTGAGCGATTTTATTTCCCAAGATTAAATCCAAACCGATTTTCATTCGTTAGTTACCCAAAACCTATGCGCATCGGACTCTATTTTGGATCTTTCAACCCCATTCACGTGGGACATATCCAAGTAGCTCGTTACTTTAAAAATATCAACGCCTTCGATGTCATCTGGTTTGTCCCATCACCACTAAATCCCCACAAATCAGAAGAAACCTTGGTGCCCGCCCCACAGCGATTGCAATGGGTGCAAAAAGCACTACTCACTGAGCCAGATTTTGAGTGCTCAGACGTAGAATTTGGATTGGGCCTGCCAAGCTATACCTACCGTACCGTAGAACACCTGCAAAACACCCACCCAAACCTTACATTTTCTATCATTATGGGCGCCGATAACTTGCTACATTTTCACAAGTGGAACCAAGCCCAAGCCCTCGCTCAGCGCTGTCAACTCCACGTGTACGCCAGACCCGGTTACGAGAAACCCATCGGAGATATCCCCTTCAATGCCATTTGGCACGATGCCCCTTTGCTTCACATTTCTGCCACAGAAATCAGAGACCGATTGGCACAAAACCTTCCCATCAATTCCTTAGTTCCCGCTGCCATCTTGGTCGAAGTCGAGACTTTTTTTCAGCACTTTCTCGCGGATCAACACCAATAAATACCCCACCGCAAACGTCACAAAGAACGAATACAACGCATACACCAATGCGGGCTTTTCCATCGCGGGCATTTGCAACTTCTCCCCCGCTATCAACAATGCCAACGCAGTATTGTGCAAACCCACCTCAATGGCAATGGTTATCCGATTTCGATAGCTCAACCGAAAAGGAATCCCAACGGCGAAGCCCAACAACATCGACATCACATTCAGTCCAATCACATAGGGCGTAAGTGTCAACACATCCGCGGGCTGCATGTCTGTACCCCCGTGATCTTGACCCGCCAAAAACTTAAAGCCAAACACAGCCAACAAAAGCAACGGCAACACAATGTTTACCCA
>CANHGC010000166.1 GCA_947460045.1 Bacteroidota bacterium
AAACGCCAATACGAGTGGAAAATCCTCAAGGAAAGCACCGATAAAAAATCGGGTGGCGACGCAGAAAAAGAAGCCGAACAACTCAATGGGCTTATCCCCGCCTCCCAAACCGCTAAAATCACATTCCGAGCGCCCGCAGAACCCGGTGCCTACAGACTGTTCGTCCGCATTCAACACAACCAAACCGTGGCATACGCCAACATCCCATTCCAAGTTTTACCGCAACCATGAAACCATTGAAACAGCGCGCTGCCCAAGCCGCCACCATGTATTTGGCCATCATCGGCTCAATTCAACCCCTTCAAGTCTTTGCACAAAAAAACCAACCCGCTGAGGCTGCTAAACCCGCTGAGGCCGCCAAAACTGAGGGAGTAACCTCGCTTACTCTGCTAGACAAAGCGATACGCGACCGCGTGAATTCCCTCACACTGGAACAAAAAGTGGGACAGATGACCCAAATCGACTTGGGGGTCATCGCCGTAGGAAGTCCCTGCGGATTGCAACAACCCCAAACATTGGATCAAGAAAAGTTGCGCATCGCCATCGAAAAATACCACATTGGATCGGTATTGAACGTGGGTTGCGGGTCGGGCACCATCGCCCTAGACCGTTGGCAAGAAATACACAAAGGCATTACAAAGGCGTCCATCCAATATTCAAGCACACACATCCCCATTTTGTTTGGGATCGATGCGATACATGGCGTAAACTACACCGTGGGAGGCACCCTTTTTCCACAACAGATTGGCCAGGCCGCCACATGGAACCCTGATTTGGTCTTAAAAGGCGCCGAAATCACCGCACTGGAATGCAGGATCTCTGGAATTCCATGGAACTTTTCACCCGTTTTGGATTTGGGCCGACAGCCCCTGTGGTCGAGGTTTTTTGAGACCTACGGCGAAGACGTTTATCTAGCCAAAACAATGACCACCGCCAGCATTCGCGGGTATCAGGGAAAGCATCCCGAATTGAGCATAGACGATCGACACGTGGCAGCCTGCATGAAACATTTCTTGGGCTACAGCTACCCTTTGAGTGGCAAGGATCGCACACCAGCTTGGATTCCTGAGCGAGAATTGCGCGAATACTATTTGCCTACTTTTCAAACCGCCATCGAAGAAGGGGCTTTGACAGTGATGATCAATTCAGGGGAACTCAATGGCACACCAGTACATGTAAATCATGACATTCTCACAAAATTGTTGCGTCAGGAATTGGGCTTTAAGGGCTTGGCGGTAACGGATTGGGAAGACATTTATAAGTTGCACACCACGCACAAAGTGGCGGCATCACTGCGCGAAGCGGTAAAACTGGCCATCAATGCCGGGATCGACATGTCCATGACCCCCAACGATTTCCAGTTCAACGAGCTATTGATTGATTTGGTAAAGTCGGGCGAAGTCCCAATGGAACGCATCAACGAAGCCGTTCAAAGGATCCTATATGTGAAACACAAATTGGGTGTATACGATGTTTTGAGTTCAGCAGGAAGTTTGAGAGAAGCCCTCAACCCAGCAGACTTGGGCAGCGCAAAACACCGCGAAGCGGCATTACATACCGCAGAGGAAAGCATCACCTTGCTCAAGAACAACAACACAGCCAATGGCGGACCCCTCCTCCCGCTGGGAAACCAACCCCTATTCGTGTTTGGCAGCGCCGCCGATGATTTGAATTTGCTGAATGGCGCTTGGACCAACACTTGGCAGGGGAACGACAGTCAATACAGCCACAATCCGCTGTATCCCACCATTTGGGAGGCTTTGGTAAAGAATCGCGCGGCAGGGGAAATCGAACCGCGTGCTACAAAAGGACTGCAATATTTTGCCCAAGCCCTTTCAAGCAATACCCGCACGGCAAAACAATTAAAAACACTCAAAAAATCACTTACCCCCAATGCCGTTGCCATTTTCTGTATTGGCGAAACGCCTGGAACGGAAATTCCCGGCAACATTGACGATTTGAACGCCGAAATCAATACCGGCGACAAGCAACTCTTCGATTTTTTCGTACAAAATCAAGTACCTGTGGTGTTGGTATTGGCTACAGGCCGTCCGCGCATCA
Organism: Bacteroidota bacterium; assembly: GCA_947460045.1. Lineage (GTDB taxonomy): Bacteria > Bacteroidota > Bacteroidia > NS11-12g > UBA955 > UBA955. The sequence continues at coordinate 2,062 of CANHGC010000166.1, forward strand.
TCACCGAATTCGCCAATAAATCCACGGCCGTTTTGCAAGCCTACCTCCCGGGCAACGAAGGTGGAACCGCCATCGCCAAAATTATCTATGGCACAACAAACCCCTCGGGCAAACTGCCTTACACCTATCCAAGATTCTCTGGCGATGTGGTGCATTATGATCACAAATCCACCGAAAAGAATGATAAGCTTTTTGGCACCAACGCGTATCAGCCGCTGTTCGATTTTGGATCAGGCCTGAGCTACACCCAATTTGAGTACAGCAAAATGAAAGTGGAAATGAAAAGCACTGGCTTTAACATTGAAGTGACTGTCACTAACACCGGTAGCAAACCCGGCAAGGAAGTATGTCAATTGTACTACCGCGATGAGTTTTCGAGCATCACCCCATCGGTCAAAAAGCTATGCGCCTACCACAAAACCAAAGTATTACAACCCGGCGAAAGCGAAACCATAAGCATGTCTGTGAGTAACCAGGACCTGAGTTTCATCAACAGAGATTTACAGCGTGTAACTGAACCTGGCGACTTTACCTTCATGGTTAAAGATCAGAAGGTGTTGGTAACAATACAGAACGAACCCGGCACCACGTCAATCCGATGATAATATAACCTTTTCATTCAGTGGCAAATAGATTCACCGTCTAACCCAATCTCTCTTCAACAAAAAAAGGGCCCCGCACAGCGGGGCCCTTTTCGATATACACGTATCGTGTTCAATCAAATTTTCTGAAATACACGCACATAATCTACGTCCATCTGTTGCGGAAACACCGTTGTACCATCGGGATATCCAGGCCAATTGCCACCCACAGCCACGTTAAAAATAAAGAAAAACTTCTGATTGAAAGGATAAATCCCACCCGTATTCGATGGTGTTAACGTGTGAAACTTCACATCATCCACATACCACTCAACCAAATTGTTCTCCCACTTCATCGTAAACACATGAAACGCATCGGCGAAAGTGCCGGTCGGTATACTATAAGAAGCCGTTCTCTGTGTTGATGGCGGTTGATTGCCAAAATGCGCGGTACCATGCACTCGATTGGGTTGATGACCCACCAATTCCATGATATCCAACTCACCACATTTGGGCCAACCTACAGTGCCAAAATTCGCACCCAGCATCCACAAGGCCGGCCAAATACCCTGCCCCTTCGGCAAACGCGCGCGAATATCGATCCTGCCAAATTGAAACTCCCGCTTGCCTTTGGTCAAAATCCGGGCAGACGTGTAGCTAGAACCTCCTTGAGATTCCTTCTTGGCTGTGATCGTCAACTTGCCATTCCCCACCGAACAATTCGTGTTGTTTGAAGTATAATACTGAGACTCGTTGTTACCCCAACCGCCAGAACCGGTGCCAATGTCATAGCCCCAGCTAGCCAAATCCAAGGCATCGCCAGAAAATTCATCGGCCCAAGCCAAATTATAGCCCGAATAAGATGTGGGCGTGGAATAACCATCACCCAACGTAACCGCTTCAATTTTCACAGTATCAAACCGCTCAATGTATTGGGACGCACTCGCGTGAGCCTGCAACACCACCACATAAGTTCCCTCTGAAGCAAAGGTGTAGCTCGCCACACCCGAAGGCGATTCCACAGTTACATCGCCCTGCTTGTCTTTGAAAATGGCGGTGAAATAATTGGCTTTATCGGCCTTCATATTGAAAGTTACCTTGCCCTTTGTGCTCGGTGAATAGTCCACCGTCCACGTGAAATTCTCAGGCAAAACAACTGGATCCACGGGTTTGTCTTCACATCCAGCCAAAAACATTGACCCAATGCCAACAAACAAACCCAAAACACCCAATTTCAATATTCCTCGCATCTTAGTTTTGCTTGATATCGTCTATGTAATATGTGCCCGCATTGGCCACATCCCAACCTGGGAACAACACCAAACGATTGAACTTCGTTGGATCTGCATCGCTGAAGTCAATAGAAACCTCAACCCACTGATTCGCCACCGTTATATCTACGTCTTTTTCGATAAATTCCGTGGTGTTATCGGCATTTTCCAACTTGATTCTCATCTTTCCAGTAGCAGGGGCATACACCTTTACTGTGATTTTCTTGTTCGTGGCAAAATTGAATTTGTTGGTCATGTTCACGAAAATACCTGCCCAAACTTCATTGCCGTGAACCGTTTCCAACACCTTCGCACTGGTATTGATACCACCCGATTTGGGGTTATTGATGATCGCATAAGAACTACCACCAAATGTGGTAAACTTAGGTTCTACACTCTCAAAATCAATGGGCAACGTATACGTAGGATCTGTACTTCCACCATTATCAACGGGGTAAGTATCAGGCACCAAACGCACATACCAAGCCAAAGCTGGGTTTGCCGCATCAATGTATCTCAAGAAAATTTCATTCTCAGTCATGCGAATCACCTTGTAAGTGTTCACACCAGTATAATAACCAATGAATGATTTTCCACTCACAGTCAACGTAGTGTCAGCACCCATCGTCAAAGTCCAATTCTGATTCATCTGATCCGCAAACGGTGCAGTGTAATCGGTTTTGGGCGACAAAGTAGCACCTGGGAAATTCGCGGCTTGACCCGAATTCACGTATACATCACCCTTGGTCA
>CANHGC010000167.1 GCA_947460045.1 Bacteroidota bacterium
ATGAAAAAACTGCCCACACCCACTTGCGCGCCCACGTAGCAAAATTGGGCGAGGATGCCGAGGTTGTATGGCGCGGTTTGCAACAAGGTTTTTATCTGTCGCCATGTGCTGAGGCCGGGTTGTAAGTATGGTTCGCTGGGGTTGACAAAATTGGGCGTTTGTGCTTCTGGGCTCGCAGTTGTAGGTTCGATATTCATGGATTGCCGACGTATCAAACGCGAAAAACCAATGGTTACACTCGCTACAATGAAATAGGGTATGAGCAGTTGTTGGGCTCTGGGTTCTGTGCTACTGCCAAACAGCGCGATTCCGCCGAAAAATACGGCCAGTGTGGCGCCGAGACCATTGAAGGATTGGGCCAAATTCAATCGGGTGGTGGCTTTTTGGGGATCGCCCAGCAGCGTAACCAAAGGGTTGGCCGCAGTTTCGAGGAAGGTGAGTCCTGCCGCCATTACAAATAAACCCAATAGGGCCATGGGGTAATTCTGTTGAGATCCAAAGATGCCAACGATGGCCGCTCCTACGCCGAAGAAGTATAATCCAAGTGAAATGGCTTTTTTGTATCCTTTCGATTTGATGAAGGCACCAGCGGGTAGTGCGAAGGCAAAATAGCCAATGTAGAAGGCCGAATCTACTAGGGCCGACTGAAAATCGGAGAGTACGCAGACCTCTTTGAGTACTGGGATGAGCAGCGGGTTGAGGTTGTGGGCGATGGCCCAGAGGAAGAAGAGGGAGTAGATGTATCGCATCTTGGCGTGGTTTTGATGGGTTGTTTGTTTTCAGTTCGTCGCGCGACGGATTTTAATTTGGATGGTGTTGGGGATGGGTTGTTCTGCGAATAGGACCAGGTATCCACCGCCACCTGCACCGGAAAGTTTGTGTCCGAGTATATGCGGAGATTCCGCGTAGGTATTTTGAATGGTTGATTGGATTTGGGGGGTGCACATGTTTGGGAACATGGCGATTTGTGCTTCAAACGAGGCGGTCATGGCTTTTCCCAAGGCGATGGCATCTTGGTTTTGTGCGGCTTGAAAAAGCGTGTTTGCCGCGGTGGCCAGAGCGGTTGCTGACTCCTTGCCGATGTGGGTGTTCTCCAAAACCGAATACCCATCTTCTCGCTGCCCAAGGGGTAGTAGCCACAAATGGGCTTCCAGCCAGGTGAGGGTTTCTTCGATGGTGAGAGTTTCAATGTTCGATGGCCAATAACTGTTGGGCTCACCGTAATAAATGCGATTTAGACCTGGGAATACCAAGCCAATGGCGTCTTGAGAACCCGCGATTTCTTTGGTGACAGGCGGGTTTTCGAAACAGAACAAGGTTTTGGCCAAAATTTCGCGATTTCCATCAGGGATTTGTGTTTTCCACAGTTCGATAGCGGCTTTGCGGGTGCTGCTCGACATCCCACTTCTCGCATTGAAATCGTGCGTGGGTTCTACTGAAATGGTGATCACCGGTCCGCTGGCCAATGCATTCACAAAGGGTTGATCGAGCCAACCACCGGCCAAATCTAGTCGGAATGGAATGTCGCACACCGTGCGCAGCGCGGTGGTGCTTCTGGGGGGTAAATTGTTCGCTGGAATGCGGTCTAAAACTACGTATTCAATGCCGCGATCTGCCATCAATGCTCGTTTGGCCTGAGAATCACCATCTGCATTCACTACAAAAATATCGGGTTGTATTTCTAGTAATTCGGGTAAAAAATCGAGGTGGCCATCGCCCCGACTCACCCTGGCCTGAAACACGGCGTCTAAAGCGTCTAAGCAATATTTTCGCTCAGACTGGTTCACCACCGGGTATCGGCCTTTCAATGAAAATACGGTTTCATCGCTGCCAATACACGCATAAACCTGACCGTATTCCGCCGCCGTTTTTAAAAAGGCGATGTGACCGCTGTGCATCATATCAAAGCATCCCGAGACCAAAACTTTCCGCATATCCAATTTCCGTGGTAAATTGCCTGCAAAATATGAAAAGTATACGGCATTCGGTGGTTTTTTTGGTGGGTTTGATGGGTCTGGTGCAGGGATTTTTTGGCGGGAGTCAGTTGTTGGCGAAAGCATCATGCACTGATAAACAGTCCGCAGAAGCGTCCGCCAACGGGATTGATGTTCAAGGATTGGTCGCTGACAGCATCGCCCCGAAAATGCAATGGTTCGCCGACGCCAAACTGGGCATTTTTATCCATTGGGGGATTTACGCGGTGGAAGGGACATCGGAAAGTTGGAGTTTTCATAGTCGAAATACCACCTATCCATATTATATGTCGCAGTTAAAGGGCTTTGGTGCAGAAAAGTACGACCCCAAAGCTTGGGCCGCCCTCATCAAGGAAAGCGGTGCTCAATATGCCGTGATTACCACCCAACATCACGATGGAGTGGCCTTGTGGGAGACCAAGCAATTGACACCCAACACGCCTTGGAGTTTGAGTTCAAAAGACCCATTAAAAATGCAAAAACCTGCTTTATGGAATGCGAAATTGCCGTTGAGTGTGGTGGCTCAATCTCCGGCCAAACGCGATCTGATTGCCCCATTTGCTTCCGCCTTGCGTGAACAAGGACTCAAGTTTGGGGCTTATTATTCACTCCTGGATTGGTCGCACAATGATTATCCGGGTTTTTACAACGATCAAGGTCGATATAAATTGGCAGAGGATCCGATTCGATGGCAGCGATTTTTGCAATTTATGCATGGTCAGATTGGTGAGTTGAGCGCGCAGTTTCACCCCGATTTGTTTTGGTTCGATGGCGACTGGGAACACAGCAACGAGGAGTGGTATGCACCAAAAATTAGGCAGGATATATTGGCCGCCAACCCCAATGCCATCATGAACGGACGGTTGCAGGGATACGGTGATTATGCAACGCCTGAACAGAATATGCCGATCACCAAGCCAATGTTGATGGGAAGCGATGGTAAACCTCACAATGCGCCTTGGGAGTTGTGTTTGACGAGCAACGACAACTGGGGATGGCGCCCCAACGATACGATGATGAAGACTTCGAATGAGGTGATTCGTATTTTTGCCGAGTGTTTGGGGATGGGCGGGAATCTATTGTTGGATATCGGGCCGAAAGCAGATGGGACGATTACGGCGGAGCAAACGAAGTTGTTGAGGGAATTGGGTCGGTGGACAAGCAAGCACGCCGAAGCCATTTACGGTAGTTTGGCGGGGTTGCCAGCGGGGCATTTTTATGGACCAAGTACAATTAGCAAGGATTCTACGATCCTGTATTTGTTTATTACTCAGGTGCAGGGTATGTCTAAGGAAGACAAATACATCGAGGAGGAAGAACTGGAGGATGCGATCAATGAGGTTTTGGGAAAGTCGGGGGAGGATGCCATTGAGATCGATGGGGTTTCTGGGATGAAATGTTCAGTGATGGTGAAGGGGTTGAGGAATGAGATTGAATCGGTTCAGGTGTTGGGAACGGATTTTGTGATCAAGCCAAAAGTGGTAGGCAAAATTTCATGGAGTTCGGTGCCAGGTACTGTTTTTATGGATGTGCCGGTGGATGCTTTGGATTCGGATCTCACGGTTTTGAAGTTGCAGTTAAAAGGACCCTTGAATTTGTATCAGGGCGCGGGAGGGTTTCATTAATCGGGGGAGCATTAAAGAAAAATTGAAAAAGGTGAAAAATCAAATGAGAAATATAGGTGTTCAGATATTGAAGCTGAAGGGATTTAAACTAGGCGTTCTTCTGTTTTTTTGTTCGATAGGTAGCGCCGTTCTGGCACAGGAGCACCATTTGCAGAAGTATTATCCGCCCACGGATACTTTGGTGCAGCAGAAATTGGCGGCCTGGGGCGACATGAAGTTTGGGTTGTTGATGCACTGGGGCCCCTACTCGCAATGGGGGATTGTGGAGAGTTGGAGTATTTGTCCGGAAGACGAACCATGGTGTGAGCGTCGCGGGCCGTATGCCCAGAATTATTTTGAGTACAAAAAGGCTTATGAGGGGCTACAGAATACCTTCAATCCGGTGAAATTTACTCCAGAGAAATGGGCCTCCACGGCCCGCGCCGCCGGGATGAAGTATATGGTGTTCACCACCAAACACCACGACGGGTTTGCTATGTTCGATACCAAGTATTCGGATTACAAAATTACCTCGCCCAATACACCATTTCATACGAATTCCAAGGCCAACATCGCCAAGGAAGTGTTTGATGCCTTTCGCAAGGAAGGACTTTGGGTGGGGGCGTATTTCTCAAAACCCGATTGGCACAGTCCGTATTATTGGGATCCGTATTTCCCACCCATGGACCGAAATCCCAATTATGATTTAGAGCGATACCCAGAGAAGTGGGATGAATTTCGCAAGTATACCACTGGTCAGATTGAGGAGTTGGTGCGTGATTACGGCAAGTTGGATTTGTTGTGGTTGGATGGCGGACAGGTGCAACCGGCATCGCCCGGATCGGGTTTGTGGAAAGGGAAGGTGATCAACCAAGATATTAAAATGGATGATATCGCAAAGATGGCGCGCAGTTATCAGCCGGGGTTGATTGTGGTGGATCGCGCGGTGGAGGGGCCGAATCAGAATTATTTGACGCCGGAGCAGCAGATTCCCAACAAGCCGTTGAGTTATCCATGGGAGACCTGCATGACCATGGGGGGGA
>CANHGC010000168.1 GCA_947460045.1 Bacteroidota bacterium
ATATAATACTCTTTGGGCTCGTTCGCGCCAGGATAAAATACATCCTGAGCCACCAAAACCTTGCTCACCAATTTACCTGCAGCACCTGTTTGAATGGTCACCAATGTGCCGCCCAACAAATTCTTTGCGATGTCTGAGGCCTGTTCTGGGTTCTTGGCCACTTGAACACCGCGCTGCTCGCTGCCCTGGATTTTACCCTTTCCGCGACCACCCGCATGGATCTGGGCTTTTACCACACACCAATCAGATTGGAAATGTTCTTTCACTTTTTGCGCTGCTTCCAAGGCTTGCTCGGGCGTTTCTGCGACGAATCCCTCTTGTACGGCAACACCGTATTTCTTAAGGATTTCTTTGGCTTGATACTCGTGGATGTTCATGTTGATGCGAGAATGCTAAATTATTGCGACGCGAAAATAACTAACTTTGACCCAATTAAAGATACTTTACAGCGATTTCATGATGGTTTTCTGCAAGAATTTACATAAACACTATGGACACCTGCACGTGGTGAAGGGTGTAAACCTTGAAATCACGCAAGGCGAAATTGTAGCCATCGTGGGTGAAAGCGGCGCAGGAAAAAGCACATTGCTCCAATTGCTGGGTTCTCTTGATCAACCCGATTCTGGCGAGATCGTCATCAACAACACAAACATCCAACAACTTAGCGGCAAAAAACTCGCCCAATTCAGAAACCAACACCTGGGATTTGTTTTTCAGTTTCATCAATTACTGCCCGAATTTACGGCACTCGAAAATGCCATGATGCCCGGATTGATTGCCGGCGCCTCTCAAAAAATCGCCAAAGCCCGCGCCACCGAAATCCTTGAATATCTGGGACTGGGCGACCGATTGCATCACAAACCCATGCAACTATCGGGCGGAGAACAACAACGCGTGGCCATCGCAAGAGCCCAATACAATCAACCCAAAGTCATTTTCGCCGATGAACCCACCGGAAACCTCGACACTGCGAACGCCGAAATCATCCATCAATTTTTCACAAAACTGCGCACCGATTTCAACCAAACCCTGGTCATCGTAACCCACAACATGGCCCTGGCAAACATCGCTGATCGCACCCTTCGCATGAAAGACGGCCTGCTGCTGTAAAACAAAAGTCCTGCTGAGGCATAACAAAAAAGGCCCTGTATTACAGAGCCTTCCATGCTAACAAATCTATAAACCAAATCACTCGCGCATTTCGTAACGCGATTTTCCGTTCCATCCCATACTCACACCAAACCTCAAACCATATTTACCAGGTACCAAATACACGTTCAATGGCAAATTCAACTTGCCCGACTTCAACGTTTTACCCGCCGCAAACAAAAATCCAGTGGTGAAAGTTACATCGCCCCTGCTATCAGGACGACTTTCTACTAATGCGGTTTGACTGTAAGTAGTGGTCCAAGTTTTTCCATTATCAACTGAATACTTATCCATGTATTTCGAGAAAGAAAAAGTAGGTCCGAAAGCAAATTCCCAACCACTCACGTTGTTACGCAAACCATTCAAAAAGGTCACACTCGGGATAAATCTGCCCTGATCCAATCCAGTAACGGTAGGAATAAACTCAAACAAAGCCTGAAAATTGCCCTCATTCAAATATTGCTTCTCAAACTGATAACCAAATTGGAACATATATGGCATCCCATCGTAACCACCTTCTTGGGTTGGCGCTTTAATGATGTTCGCAGACTCACCCGTTAAAACCGTCATCCCCATGCGAGGACCATCGCTCTTCAAACGCAATTGATATGGGTTGTTGATTGAATTATCAAACTCCGCCTTCTTGGTTAACTTGTTCACCAAATCTTGATCATTGGCCTTGGCAAACAACTCGTTCATTGTTACACGAATCATAGACAACTCGTTACCAGGAATATTCAAAAACTCCTTCACATAACTCTTTTCAAATACTCCCGTTTCAACATCCAACAAACGAACACTCACGTTCACATTGTCACCCAATTGCGAAATACTGCCCGTGATGATCTTCTGTACTTGCAAACGCTTACCAAATTCAGCCAAACAAATTTTCGAAAAACAACCCGTCATTTTCAAAGTATCTCTCTTGGCGATGTATTCAATGTCGTACTTGTCCATCACCTCAAAGTCTCCAAAACGAACCAACTCATTGATAATGTGCTGAATACACTGCGATTGATTGGCCGCAGCGTATCCGCGTGTATCAAAATCCAAAATGGCAATGGTGGGCTTCGCGCTGCCTTGGGCAACCAACTGACCCAAACCACCCAACACCAATGCGAACAAAGTAATTACTCTTTTTTTCATCTTATTGTTTTATTACCCCACAAAGATCACTTTTCACCCCGCCATCTCCCTACGGATTCTCGCATCTGCAAGATTTCTTTTTAAGGATTTTAGCACAATCACCACAGAAAGCCCCCCAAAATTGCATTTTTTGCAAACTTTATTCTCAAAACCATCGAAAAGTTGCATTTTTTGCAACAGAAATTTTATAGCTTTACGGAAAATCGCAACAGCTATGACAAACGCCATTCAAAACAATTTCATCGAATTGCTTAAAAGATCTGCCCCAATGCACATCAGCTTGGCGGAAGAACTCAGCGAATTGTTACAAATTAGCCTCGATTCAGTGTACCGCAGGCTGCGTTGCGAAACAGACATTACCCTCACAGAAACCTTCGCCATTTGCAAACATTTCAACATCCCTCTAGAGGCACTGTCAGAAGTCAATTCAAACATGGTCGCCTTCAGAATCAACAAACTCACCGCCGATTCTGAGAGTTTTTACCAATATCTACAAGTCCTCCATGGCGATTTGTCTTGGATGATGAAATACCCCAACCACAAACTCATCTACGCCGCCGAAGACCTACCCGTATTCTACCACTTTTTCTTCCCCAAATTGGCCCAATTCAAAATGATGTATTGGAACAAAAGCATCCTGAACTCCACAGCGCTCCAAGGCAGAAAAGTAGAAGAAATCCAACTGCCCTCCATTTGGCTAGAAGAAGTCCCAAAACTCCGTGAAATGTTCATGATGATACCAACCACTGAGATTTGGAACGATGACACCCTCAAAAGCACCATCCAACAAATCAAATTCTATTGGGAAGCCGGATTTTTTTCCGAAAAAGAAACCGTAATGAAAGTACTGGACGACCTTGACGGCATCCTCGCCATGGCATCCAAACAAGCCGAAACAGGCAAAAAATACAATCCCCTCAAAGACCAAAGCAACGACACCGAATATTGCTTGTATGGTTCCGATTTGATGATAGGCAACAACACCGTTTTCCTCACCTCAGACACGCATCAATCCAGTTATATCGGACACAATTCATTCAATTTCATCCGTTCCAACAATCGGTATTTCAGCGAAATCACTGAATCTTGGCTCAACAACATGATCTCCAAAAGTACCCCGTTGAGCTTGGTTGCTGAAAAATCCCGCAACCAATTCTTCAAAGGCATTTACAATAGCATCGACAAATTCCGTCAGCAAGTCATCAACGATTAAGCGCTGCGGATGTCCCAAATTGCGCTCAACATATTAAAAAAACATTGGGGATATGACCGTTTTCGAGATGGACAGCTCAACATCGTAGAGCAAATCCTACAGAAAAAAGACACCCTAGCACTGCTCCCCACTGGGGGTGGAAAAAGCATTTGCTTTCAAGTACCCGCAGCCATTCTCCCCGGTTGTACGCTGGTGATTTCGCCGCTCATCGCCCTCATGAAAGACCAAGTGGAAACCCTCAACAAAAAAGGAATTCCCGCCATGGCACTGCACTCCGGCCTTTCTCGCGACAATGCAAACGAACTGCTCGAACAAGCCCTCCACGGCGCGTTTAAACTCATTTACGTATCACCCGAACGATTGGCCACCCAAAATTTTCGAGGCTATCTACCCAACCTCAACATCCAACTTCTGGTGGTAGACGAAGCCCATTGCATTAGCATGTGGGGACAAGATTTCCGCCCCGCTTACCAAAAAATCCAAGAATTACGACCCATTTTACCGAACATCCCTTTTGCTGCATTCACCGCCAGTGCACCAAAATGGATTCAAGACGATATCGTCCAAGGACTCCAACTCAAAAGTCCTTTTGTTTTTCAGGGCGATTTTTCCCGCAGCAACCTGATTTTCCATTGCCTCGATAGCCACAACAAGGAAACACACATTGTGCGAATCCTGCAACGATCCAACGGCAGTGCATTGGTTTTTGGTAACACCAGACAAGGGGTAGAAAACCTGTGTAAAGTTCTCACCAACCAACAAATTTCGGCCAGCTTTTATCATGCCGGACTGTCGAATGCAGAGCGAAGCAAACGCCAAACCGATTGGATTGAAAACAAAACCCGCGTAATGGTGTGCACCAACGCCTTTGGGATGGGGGTAGACAAACCCGATGTGAGGGTTGTCATTCATAGTTTTCCACCCAAAAATCCAGAAGATTACTACCAAGAAGCCGGCAGAGCAGGCCGCGATGGCAACCCCAGTCATTGCATTTTACTCCACCACCCCAACGATTGGAAACAAATTGAAAAAAGTTTGGTACAACAACACCCCGGTGCCGACGTTTTAACCAAAGCATATCATAGCATCCTTAACGGCTTGGGGGTATC
>CANHGC010000169.1 GCA_947460045.1 Bacteroidota bacterium
ATTGGTCACCATCACCGGGAACTACCTATTCATCCCCAAATACGGTTTTGTGGCATCGGCCTACACCACCCTCGCCGCCTACGCCCTGCTGGTGGTCATGGGCTACGCTTTCGGACAAAAAAACTACCCCATTCCCTACCCCGTGCCCCTATTGTTATTTGTGCTCGCACTGGCCATCGTTCCAGTTGTTGGACTCCCCTTCTGGGCACCATCCATCCCCCAATACGCCTATTTTGCATTGCCCATCGTATACGTAGCCACCATCGCTCTCATCGAAAAAAACCTGCGCAAAACACATGCTATCCGTTAAAATCATCAACCAATCACAACACCCGCTGCCCAGTTATCAAACCGCCCTCAGCGCCGGAATGGATCTCCATGCCAACCTCCAAGAAGCCATCACCCTAAACCCACAAGAACGTGCGCTCATCCCCACCGGACTCTTCATCGAACTCCCCGAAGGATACGAAGCACAAGTGAGGCCCCGCAGCGGTTTGGCACTCAAACACGGCATTACCGTACTCAATAGCCCAGGTACCATCGACGCCGATTACCGTGGCGAAATCAAAGTCCTGCTCATCAACCACTCCAACCTCGCCTTTACCATCCAAAACGGCGAACGCATCGCCCAAATGGTTGTGGCACAACACGCAGTGGTTCAATGGGCCCATACCACCGAACTCAATGCCACCGAACGCGGCGATGGCGGTTACGGTAGCACCGGATTAACCAAACCCTAACATCCATTTCATACCAATTCATTACCTTTGCCCTCGTTTTGACCATCAAACAATCCCTTTAAACACCTATGAAACTCATCATTCCAATGGCCGGCATGGGCAAACGCATGCGCCCTCATACCCTTACAACCCCCAAACCCCTCATCAAAGTGGCTGGCAAATCCATCGTTCATTGGCTCATCACCGATATCGTGGCCGTTTGCGGTGAATCCATCGATGAAATCGGTTTCGTAGTGGGTAGATTTGGCGATGCCGTTGAACAAGAATTGCTCGATATCGCCACAAGCGTTGGTGCGCAAGGCAAGATATTTTACCAAGACGTAGCAGAAGGTACCGGCCATGCCATACTTTGTGCCCGTGAATGCCTCAAAGGCGATGTGATCGTTGCCTTCGCCGACACCCTGTTTCGCACCCAATTCAACCTCGATAAATCAAAAGATGGCGTGATTTGGGTACACAAAGTGGCCAACCCAAGTTCTTTTGGCGTGGTGAAGTTCGACGAAAATAACATCATCACTGATTTCGTAGAAAAGCCCACCGAGTTTGTTTCAGATTTAGCCATCATTGGCATTTACTACTTCAAAAGCGGCGAAACCCTCGAGTCGGAAATCCAATACCTCATCGACAACAACATCCGCGAAAAAGGCGAGTACCAACTCACCAATGCCATGGAAAACATGAAAGCCAAAGGCATGCAGTTTGTTCCCGGTGCCGTAGACGAATGGCTCGATTGCGGAAACTACGCAGCCACCGTTTTCACCAACCAACGCGTATTGGTCAACAAAGCCCAACAATTCGCCGGAACTGCCGCCCGCTTCGATGAGACCGTTACCATCCATGAACCCTGCTTCATCGGCGATGGCGTATCTTTGAAAAACTGCGTCGTTGGCCCCCATACCTCCATCGGCAACAACAGCAAACTCGAAAACTGCAACATCAGCAACAGCATCATCCAAGAGCAATGTCACCTCAGCCACTTCAACTGTCACGACTCCCTCATCGGCAACCACGTGGTTGTCAAGGGCAACAACGCCAGCAGCGCAGAATACAGCTTGGGAGATTTCAGCTCCATCGGTTGATCTTTGCTCGCCAATCCCTTGAATCACCCCTAACCTCCTTTTCCTTCCTGTTTCTTTTCTTGGCGATGTGGGTCGCCCCCTCCCTCCACGCACAACATGCGGAGCCATCGCCCATCGTCACAAACACCCAAAACAGCCCCTACGCATCGCCCCAACTCAAAGCCGCATACTACAGCGCCGAAGCCCAATATCAAGCCGAAAATTATCGCGAAGCACAAGCCCTGTTTCAACAACTCCTCGATACCTTTTCCAGCCAACCCGCCCAACAACCCTTCCTCTCCGGCGCCCATTATAGACTGGCACAAATTCAAGCCACCACCTATGATTATTACAATGCCAAAAACCCCAGTGACAACAACATAACCCCCGTTGAAACGCATACCGCCAACAAATTGGCCGCCCTTCAGAACCTCGCAAGGGCCCTCAGCATTCAACCCCTGAACAAAGATTACCTGTACTTCAAAGCGCAATTGCTCTACGAAAGCAACCAACCCGCAGCAGCAGCAGCCATCCTCGTACAACTTTCTACCCTCGACCCTCACTCCTTTACCTTCCATCACTTCGCAGCGATTGCGCTGTCTCAAGCCGCCAAAAGATATCCATCGGCGCCCGAGAATTTTGCGAAACAACTGCTCGGATTTTGTGACACGTGGACAAAACACCTCGGCAACACCGAGAAAGTGCTTCAATTCCGCAACCTCGCCCTCACCCAACTTCAAGACCAAGAGGAAATAAATTCAGCCGAAGGTAAAGAAAACCGGGGCAAGGAAACCAAAGGCAATTCAACCCATGACAAAGCAACCCAAAACCGGGAATCGCAACCCATTAATACCCCAAATTCAGGCCAAACCCCCAAACAGTCTAACCTAAATTGGGCAAAAAAACGGTTCGCCATGAGCCTTGAACTCTACAACTTCTCCGCCGCCCACCAATATGCCGATACACTGGAAAATACAGCACCCATTTTCACCGCACACAACCTGGTGAACGCCCACCAACTCATCAACCAAAACCAATGGGCCGCCGCACAAGATGAACTCACCCTCGCCAACACCGAAACCGACCCATTCATTCAACTGCAATACCTGCGCCTCCGGGCCCGCATCGCCGCCAACAAAGCCCAATCTCTACCCCAATTCAATACCAACCCCAACCTGCCCCAAACCCAACAAGCCCTGCAACTTTGGATTGAACTGTACCAAAAGGAAGGACTCACACCCAACGACCTCCCCTTCGCCATTTCCGTCGCCGAACAAGCGCAATCTGTCCAATACCTCACCCTTTGGAAACAAATGGCACAGGATTTGAAAACCCCTCCTACACAGAAATAACCCAAAAGCCCATCCCACATGAAGCAACTCCTAACAATCCTCGCCCTGCTGGGCACCTATACTTTGGCACAGGCCCAAACGGTGCAGGTCGACAACAATCGTCTACCGCAAGACAATCACTGGACCTATTTCACCGGGCGGTACAATGTTGACCTGAATAATAAAGACGTCCCACCCTTGGTCCTTAGCATCCGCATGAAACGCGATTCCATCGTCTGGTTTAGCCTCAGCGCCAATGTGGGTGTCCAAATTCCCGTGGCCAAAGGCATCATCCACAAAGACACCATCAAAATTGCCATCAACGAAATCCCCAACCTCAACCCAGAAAAAGTATACTTCGAAATCCCCGTATCCGAAGCACTGAAAATAGCACCCATCCCCCTCGGCATCAAACAAGTCCAAAACCTGTTTGTAGGACAGCCCTTAGTTGATACCTGCAGCCGCGAAACACCACCCAATTCTGTTTACAATTTTTTAGTATCACACAATCTGCTTTGCTACACAACCCAAACCAATCCCTTGGTAATCAAATCTTATTTTGACACAGCGTCTACTCAGACCTCTGTATTCCCACAACTGCGCCTCACCGAAATCAGCAGTCGCATAAACCAAAAGAATGAAGCAACAGTGGAACACTATAAGTGGCTCAACGTGTCCAAAGAATCCAACGGGGACTTCACCGCCCTCCCCATGGAATTGAAAATCACATCCACCACTGCACAACAAACTGCACAAGTCGATTTCACGTTAACAACCGCTCGATACGATGTAATACCTTCGTACCCGTTCAAGATCGACGATTCCTACAAACGACAAACCCTACCACTGAAATAACCCTTGCGCATCCTGGCCTTCATATTGCTGCTGATTGCCTCCCTGTTTCCAAACACCGGAGAAGCCCAATCGCGCAAACAGCTCGAAGCCAAACGCAAAAAAATGCAGCGAGTGATCGCCGAGCAAAGAAAAGCCCTTTCCTCCACGCAAAAGGAAAAAACGGTTACCCTCGATAAACTCAATTCACTCAACCAAATCATCCAACAACGACAAGTAGTTATCAAGAACCTGGGTGTTGAAATCCGCTCAGTTAACTACGAATTGTTGCAAAAACAGAAATTTCTCGATAGCCTCACCAAAGAGCACGATTCCCAAAAACTCAAGCTCAAAAAGACCATCGTAAAAGCCTATAAAACACGCAAAAGCGGGCGTGAAATTGCCTTTGTTTTCTCCTCCAAATCCATCGCACAAGCCATGCGCCGGTGGAAATACATCCGTAAAATCTCTGGCTATCGCCGCCACCAAATTTCCACCATCGTGGCACAAGCCAAATCGCTGGGAAAAACCATCAACCAACTCGAAAGCGTAAAGCAAGAAAAATCGGTGTTGATGGGTGAAAACGAAAAAGAATCCAAAGAACTTGAAGTTGATAAGCAGTCCAAACAAACCCTGGTCAAACAACTTTCA
>CANHGC010000170.1 GCA_947460045.1 Bacteroidota bacterium
CTGCTCGAGAACCTCAGCGGTAACACACCCGTGATTGGCGTTACCGGCCCACCAGGTGCAGGAAAAAGCAGCTTGGTAAATGCATTGGTACTGCATTGGAGTCAATTAAACCTGCGTACAGCGATTGTGGCGGTAGACCCTAGCAGCCCTTTCAACTTGGGATCCCTCCTGGGCGATAGATTGAGGATGCCCGGATTGTTTTTAGACCCAAAGGTATACATCCGCAGCCTTTCAGCGAGGGGATCGCTGGGTGGACTGAGTGCAAGTATCATTGAAGTGTGCGACGTGCTTAAACACGCCCAATTTGATCGAATCGTGATAGAAACTGTGGGCGTTGGTCAAAGCGAAATCGAAATCGCAGGCATCGCAGATACCACATTGGTTGTTTCAGTGCCTGAGAGTGGCGATGAGGTACAAACCCTCAAAAGCGGCATCATGGAAATTGCCGACATTTTTGTGGTAAACAAGTGCGACCGTGAAGGGGCCGATGCGTTTGCCAATCACCTCAAAAAACTGGCCCACTACAGAATGGGCGAAGACCAGTGGGAGATTCCGGTAATCCAAACCATGGCTACTGATTCACGCGGCATTCAAGCACTGAGCGATGCCATTGATCTACACCAAAAACTGGGTATATCAACCCATCGAAAAGAGCAACTCTTGGCGGAAAAAGCCTACCGTTTGATTCAACGCAACCGCATGAAAAATATAGGTATTGAAGCCCTCAAACAGGAAATTGCCATTGAAATCCAAGCAGGAACATTCAATTTGTATCGCTTCGCCAAAAAGCACTATTGAGTTTTGTGTAATTCGAAAGTTCTATCAATGAACCTGAAGAACAGCCGCCGCGCGACCCGATTTCACCACATACATACCGGTAGGTAAGCCTTTCACATCGATGATCACATCGCCGCTTCCTACAACACCGGCACGCACAACCGCACCAGTAGCATTGTACAACTGCCAAACATCGCCCACTCGCAATACCCCTGCCGCAACCGTAGCTTCCGAACGAGCCGGATTGGGATAAATACTTATGTTTGATTGCAACACCCTAACACCCGCAAACTTGTCTAGCAAACTCACCGCACAATTCTTTGAATAGGCCTGCCATTTGCTATCATAGTCCACCATCGCACGATTGTTCACAACCGTATTCAAAGGCAATGTTTGGTACAATTGAACCCTATATTTGGCAAAACCTACGCTGCCCGCTGGATTCATCTCAAAGGCACTCAAATTGGCCTCCGGATAATCAATCACAAGCACTCTGCCTTTTTCAATGCTGTACGATGCTTTTGTGGGGTAAAACGACATCAATTCCAATCGCATCAAGGGCAACTTGGCGTCTAACGTATCCACCAAAACAGCCCGTTTCACCAACGATGTACTCACATTCCTAAAATCTACGCGATACTCCCAAGCCTTGGAACGAAAATCCACAGTATCACCATCAATGCTTGTTTTTTGCACTTCAACCAAACCGCCTCTGCGCGACAAACTCAGTGTGGCAAAAGATTCATTGTCTTTCTGATCCACATCCTTCTGCAGAATACCTGTTCCCGTTTTAACTGAAAATTCAAATGCCTCTGTCTCCTTGGCACCCACAGGCACCTTGGTATCGATGACCACATATTGCTCTCCAAAAGCGGGCAGATTAGAAATCGCATAGGTAGCCTCGCCCGCCGTGTAATTATCCGGCTCAGGAGAACTCACAAAATGATTGATTGTCAAGGGATGTTTTACGTGAACGGTACCATTGGTTACCGCTGTGCCACCGTGATTCACAATTTTCAACAATACTTTGACGTCATCACCCGCTTGGGTTGATGCCGGAACAATCATATCTAAACTCACCTGCAAATCATTCAAAGCAGGCAATTGATATTGTCCCAATTTCACATAACTATATACCCCTTTACGGATTCTGGCTGTGGTATTACCCAAACACACGGAATATAAATGCTTCCCAGCAATGGTACTCAAAGTATAATCTCCGGCCGGCAAGGATGTGGTAAAATGCCCTTTATCGTCGGTGACAGCAAACAGAACCTCTCCAGAAACCTTGTTTTCCAATCGAATCATTCTCGACTTCAAACCCACCTCTGCATCATCTTTGTTGCAGTTCGAATTGATGTCGTAAAACAAATCACCCACCAAATTCCCAGCTTCTGGCTCAATGCGCGAAAAATACTGTAGGTCTGTATTCAACTCACGAAAATCGCCCCAGATAAATGCCCCATCGCCCCGTTGACCCAACGTGAAATTCCCTGTGATTCTATTGCCTGTAAACTGTAGAGAACTGCCATCGTATACCAACAACGATGTGCCGTTGCCATTTTTGATAAAGGTACCACCAATCAACAGATCCGTACCCGAACCCATCAATGTATTTGGCTCGCTCACGCTGAAAGAATCAAAACCTATGGCTGAGCCCCATGTCCCTTGAAACACTGAAATCTTCTTTTTTCCGAGGGCGTCTTTACCCAATGCAGCGATTTTCCCATCAAACACACCCAATTCCAAGATCTCCCCGGCGAACGGACTTCCAACGCCACCCCAACCGCCATTTGCCGCAGTGAAATACGCAATATTACCCGTTGATGTGCCCGCGAAAGTTTGAAAATCGCCACCAATGTACAAGCGGTTACCTACCACTGCCAAAGAACGAATCACACCGTCTGTGCCTTGCGATGTTCCACTGTTACCCAAATAAGACCAAGTACTTCCATTGTACGCAGCGATGTTCTGCACCGGACTTCCGTCTACCGTATTATCGAACAAACCTGCAACGATCAATTTATTATCGAATACGGTCATGGCGATGATACCATTATTCCGTGTATCCACCACACCCACTTCAGGCACCCATTTCACACCGTTCCATTTGTACAAATGACTCACTGGCACATCTGCATCGCGTTCAGCATTCACCATATAAGCCGCAGCGTACATGGTATCTCTATACAGTGCGATAGAGTGAAAATTATAATTTCCCTTCACCGTTTTCACCGGCGCCGGCGTTGTTAATCCTGTAAAGTAACTCCAACTCACCCCGTTCCATCTCGCCATGGTAAAATCATTGATTTCGGCAGTACTGGTTTCCTCAAACAAAGCCAAATACTCATCGCCTGCAGCAAAAGATGCCACAACCCGAGCTGGTAAACCAGAACCCAAAGGCTGCAGCACCTGTGCTTGCGCAGAAATGCACAAGACAGAAATCATTACCACTACATAACGAATGCTCATCTTGTGCAATTTATACCATATAGAACACTTTTTCTTCAATTATTGGATCCTCCATGAATAATGGGCCGACAAACCCGCAGACCATCCACGAGATTCGAGGGCGGCATTGGGTAGATACATAGGACTTAACATAGACTGCGCATTCAAACGCAAGCCAATTGCCTGTGAATAATTCAATCGTTTCTCAACACCCAGTGCGAAACGCGCGCCAACCACCCATGTCCTGAATTGATCTTGAACCTGCGCTTTTTGCAACAATGTTTGATAGTCGAGTGTTTGAGCACCCGCCGAAACACCCAATCGGTTGGCAGAAACCAATACCTCGGGGGTAATATATAAATCTTTGCGCCATGCAAAATGTCCCGTGTATCCCATCGGAATAGACAGCATGGTGTAGGTAGATTGCGAATTAAATTTCACTTGCGGACCCAATCCCAAATAGCCAAATATCGGATAGTAACCCAAAGCATCTGCCGTTTGTCCTTGCATCACAGTGGCTGGCATACTGTCCCTGAAATCAAATTTTTGTTGTGTACGATTTTCTGCATACGCCAATCCCACTTTCACTGAATGATTTTTGCTAATCTGATACATCAACGCACCTTGAATCCGGGATGCACTCAAGGCGAATTCCCCCGATTTCATGCGATCGAAATAATTTTTGTGCACGTATTGCTGATAATCCGCATTGGCACGATACACCAGACCCGTTTGATTGGCATCCACACCCAATTCCATTGACCACCTGCCCAAAACTTCCGGCATCTTGCGGGGTTCGAACCAGTTCAATGGCTTGAGGGTTTGTTGGTTTGCTTTGAGAGACGCTTCACTCTCTGAAATATCGCTTGGTTCGATTTTGACCATCGCTAGGCCCAAACCATTCAAATCGGAAAAATCTTTTTCACGTAAATCGTTCTGCAACAAATCAAACGCCTTGTCACCTACAGAACCGGATACCTGCGCCAATTGTAAAGGCGAAACGGTGGGTCTCAATTCCGGAGCGATGAGGCTTTGTCCTTGTGAGGTCCGCTTCACTTTGCTCTTTACAAATGCAGATTGCGCAGGAGTATTTTGCGCGGTAGTATTGAGCTCAGTCGTATTTTGATCATTAGCAATTTTCGAATCCGCATTTTTCGAATCAGTAATTTTCGAATCCGCATTTTGTGCATTCGCATTTTCCGAATCTCCATTTTGATTCATCGGACTTTGCGATGGTGATTCCGCGGCAGACGTTTCAACCTGCTTAGCCACAGATTGAGAAGATGTTTTATGTTGTTTGCTGTTCCACTGTAACGACACACCCGCAACCACAATCAAGAGAACGCCGGCAGCCAACCAATACCATATGAATTTGCTCCGGC